>CALKYL010000056.1 GCA_938003515.1 uncultured bacterium | reverse complement strand
GGGGCGCGTCCGGTCCTGGGCCCGCGCGCCGCCGCTAGTTGCCGATGACCAGCGTCGCCGCGTTGGAGACGGCGAGCCCGAGGGCGTTGACGCCCGGGTCGAAGGTGATGCCCTGCAGGTAGAACGCTTCGCCGACGATCGTCGGGTCGAGCGGCACCGGCCACGACCAGGTCGCGACGCCGCCGGTCGCGGGCACGACCACGAGCAGGTCCGCGCTCGTGTAGCTGCGGCAGTTCGGCATGCCGATGCCGGTCAGCAGCGCCGGCAGGCTGCCGAGCGCCCACTGCGTGCGGCTCAGCCCGACGGCGACCAGCGCGAAGGGCACCGCGGTCGGCACGTTGCCGACCTCGGCGGTCGCCGTCGAACCGAGGCGCGGCAGGCCCGTGCCGGTGAAGGTCGGGGTGCCGGCGCTGCCGGCGCAGCCGCTGCCGAACGGCTGCCAGTGCGCGCCGTATTCCCACGTGTCGTTGCGCAGGGCGCCGTTCTGGGTCTTGCCGCCGAACGCGACCAGACGGTCGCGGGCGATGTCGTGCGTCATGCCGAACTCGGCGCGCGGCGGGTAGATGCCGCCGTAGACGTTGTCGACCTTGCGCCACGCGGCGCCGTCGTGCTCCCACGTGTCGTTGAGGATGTCGAACGTCTGCGGGTCGCGGCCGCCCGTCAGCACGACGATGCCGCGGGTCAGCACCTGCAGCATCTGCCCGCCGGCGCGCGCCGGCGGGCGCACTCCGGTGCCGTGGATCCGGGTCCAGGTCGTGCCGTCGTAGGTCCACGTCTCGTCGCTGCCCGCGCCGAACGCGTCCTCGCCGCCGAACAGGATCACCTGCCCGAGGGTCGGGTGGTAGCACATCGCCGGCTTGAGCACGGCCGGCGGCCCGCCGATCGGGAACACCTGGGTCCAGGTGCCCTGCGCGAACTCCCACGTCTCGTCGAGCACCTGGTTCTGGTTGAACAGGTCGCGCCGCCCGCCGAACAGCACCGTGACCTGACGCGTCGCGTCGAAGGCCATGCCGTGCCAGATGCGACCGCCCGGCGACATCTGCGGGTTCAGCTGCTGCCAGCCGGTGCCGTCCCAGAGCCAGGTCTCGTCGAGCGTCGTCGGCGAGCCGTCCTGGCCCCCGTACATCCAGACCTCGCCGCTGAGCGGGTCGGTCGAGATGCTCATGCGGCGCCGCGGACCGGGCAGCACCGCCGGCGAGAGCTGCGTCCACGCGCCGCCGCTCAGGCTCCAGAACTCGTTGGTGGAGTTGCCGCCGAACATCAGCGTGCGCAGCCCGGCGAGGTCGTAGACGAGCAGCGGCTCCTCGCGCGGCGCCGGCGGGTTGCCGGCAGCGACGGGACCCCACTGCGACGGCGCCGCGGGGGCGAAGGCGAGCGCGACCAGCGTCGCGGCTCGGAGGTGGCGGTGGTGGCAGCGCATGGCGGGCTCCTTGGGTGGGGCTCGGCGGCTCAGCCGCCGAGCGTGCCTTCGTGGGCGTTCGACGCCGTCAGCCACGCCGCGTTGACCTGCGGGTCGAGCGACAGCGCCTGGCTGAAGATGCTCGTGCCGAGCAGGCCGACGGTCGTGGGCATCGCGGTCGACAGGCTCGCGGAGCCGGCGGAGCCGGTCACCGTCGCCAGCGCGACCGGCAGCACGTAGGCGGTGCAGCCCGTCATGCCGATCACGTCGAGCGGCGTCGGCGGGATGTCCGACAACGAGAGCGCGACGAACGCGACGTTCACCGAGGTGTTGAGGTTGCCGACGTCGAGCACGTAGTTCTCGCCGAAGCGCGGCGCGTCGGCGGCGTCGAGCGTGGGCACGCCGTTCGAGCCGGGGCAGCCGTTCCCGAACGTGCGCGACTTCGCGCCGTATTCCCAGGTGTCGCCGTACGCCTGGAACGTGACGAAGTTGGCGCCGCCGAACATCACGACCTGGCGGCGGGTGGGGACGAACGCGAGGCCGGCGTCGAGGCGCGCGTTCGTGTAGGCGCTCGTTACCTGCGTCCACGCGCCGTTGCCGGCGCCGTCGACGGTGAGCTCCCAGGTGTCGCCGAACGGCGTGCCGTTGTTGGGGTCCTGGCCGCCCGTCAGCACGCAGACCTGACGCGCCGAGTCGTAGACGAGGCGGCAGCCGGTGCGCACCGTCGGACGCGGGCCCGTCACGATCGCGGTCGACCAGGTGCCGGTGCCGTTGCCGTTGCTCTGGTAGAGCCAGACGTCGTCGTTGCCGCCCGTCTGCACGTCGATGCCGCCGAACACGACCGAGCGACCGATGCCGGCGTGGAAGCACATGCCGGGGCGCTCGAGCGGGCCGGGATTGCCGGTCGTCGTCACCAGCGTCCAGTCGTTGCCGTCGTACTCCCAGGTCTGGTCGGAGTCGATCGGGAAGAAGTTGTCGGGCAGGCCGCCGTAGAGCACGGTGCGGCCGACGACCGAGTCGAAGCTCATGCCGTAGAGGCCGAGGCCGCCGGGCGTCGTCGTCAGGAGCACGTTCTCGCTCCAGGCGTTGGTGAGCGGGTCGTACTCCCACGTGCGGTCGGCCGACGGGCCGCCGAAGAACGACGTCGACAGGCTGCCGTAGGTGACGAAGACCGCGCGGTTCGAGTCGTAGACCAGCGACACGCCGACCGACGCCGGCGGCGACGTCGCGGGGTTCGCGTTGGTCCACGTCGCGCCGTCGTAGCGCCACGTCTGGTTCGTCGGACCCGCCGGGAACGCGAACGTGTCGCCGCCGAACACGACGACGTCGCCCGAGCTCGGGTCACAGGCCATGCCGTGGCCGGCGCGGCCGGCGGGCGACGACGCGGGGGTCGTCTCCTGCCACTGGGCGGTCAGGGAAGCGGAGAGGGCGAGGGCGCCCGCGAACGTGTGGATCTTCATCGGGTGTGCGAGGGGTGGCTGTCGGGAAGGAGTCGTCGGGACGGGTGACCGTCCGAAAAGGGGTCGTCGCAAGGAGGACGGGGCCCTGGGCGCCAGCGCGGCGCCGGTTGGCCAACGGCGCGGCGAGAATTCCGCGGCTCCCGGGTCGGGCGCGGCCCCCTGGACCGGGCGGTGTGCCGGCCGGGAGCGCCGCCGCGGGTCAGCGACCGCGCGGGCCGCCGAGGAGGTGGCGGCTCAGCACCTTCCAGACCATGCCGTCCCGGTTGGCGGCCGGGCCCCCCGCGAACAACTCCGGCAGCCCGTCGCCGTCCTGGTCGGCGAGCAGCTCGAGCGACCAGCCGCAGGCGCCGTGCAGCACGGGGCCGATCAGCGTCGCGATCCGTCCGCGGCGCACCGAGTGCAGCTCGACGACACCGGTGACCGGGTCGCCGCCGGCCGGCGCACCGATCGCGAAGACCGCCTCCTCGCCTCCGCCGAAGCGCCGCACGGACCGGCCGAATCCGGTGCCGGGGCGATCGTGCTCGAACCGCGCCAGCTCGGCGCCGTTCGCGCCCGAGTAGACGAACACGCGGTCGGCGACGCGTCCGCCCTCGTGCAGCGCCGCGACCGCGACGTCGGCCCGGCCGTCGCCGTCGACGTCGCCCGCGGCCGCGACGACCGCCCCGAAGCCCGAGGTCGGCGACGCGTCGCTCCAGCCGTGCAGGATCTGCCGGGTGCGGCCCGAGTACAGCCGGACGAGGCCCGGGGCGCCGCCGTAGTTGCCGCCGACGACGAGGTCGTCGACGCCGTCGCCGTCGGCGTCGCCGACCGCGGCGAGGACCGCTCCGAACCAGACGCCGGGCACCTCGTTGCGCAGCGTCGCCAGCGGTTCGAGCGTGCGTCCCGAGAACAGCTGCACGCGGCCCTGCGCCGCGGCGTTGCGCAGGATCGGCGGGCTGGCGACCGCGAAGTCCGGGACGCCGTCGCCGTCGCAGTCCGACAGGCCGGCGACGGCGGCGCCGAAGCCCGGCTCGTCGCCAAGGAGCACGCGGCGCACGGCGCCGGTGCGGCCATCGCACAGCTCGACGCGGCCGCGCCGCGTCGCCGGCGTGCCCGCCGGGCAGCCGACCAGCCAGTCGAGGCCGCCCTCGG
>CALKYL010000055.1 GCA_938003515.1 uncultured bacterium | reverse complement strand
CCGCCGGCGCGCCCCGGCGCCGCCGGCCAGGGCGTCTTCGGCGAGCGCTGGCCCGTCGACGTCTACGTGCTGCCGGCGGTGTGGCTCGAGCCCGACGCCGAAGACCGCCTCGCGCCCGGCCAGACCGCGGACACCGCGACCGGCCCCGGCATCGGCCTGCGCGGCGCCGTCGGCAACCGCGACCAGAGCATCGGCCTGCTCTACCACACCGCCAGCCTGGACGGCCGCGGGACCGCGAGCGACAGCGACGTCGACACCCACGCGCTCTACCTCGACTTCGACGTCAGCGTGCCGCTGCGCAACGAGCCGGAGGGCTTCTTCGTGCACGCCGCCGTCGGGCTCGGCATGGCGCGCCTCGACTACCGCGGCACGCGCTTCGACGACACGACGACCGGCGCCGCCAACCTGCGCTTCGACCTCGAATACCAGCCGTCGCGCCGCTGGTCGCTGCTCGCCGGCGTCGGCGGCTTCGCGTGGGGCCACCCCGGGGAGACCGAGGCCTACGGCACGTTCATCGAGCTCGGCGCGCGCCTCGTGTTCTGACCGGCGATCCGGACCGGGACGGAGCGCTCGCCCCGCGGCGGCTGCGAACCCGACCCGGCGCTGGACCCGAGCGCGCGCGCGGCGGATCGTGGCGGCCCGCCGCCGTCCGGCCCGGCCGATCCTCCATGCGCGCCACCTCGCTGTTCGTCCTTCCCGCCCTGTTCGCGGCCTTCGGCCCGCTCTGCCCGGCGGCCGCCCAGGAGATGCCGCGCGAGGACGTCGTCGACGCGCCGGCGGTCTCGGACGGCCTGTGCGTGAGCAACGTGTTCCAGAGCCACATGGTGCTGCAGCGCGACCGGCCGATCGCGATCTGGGGCTGGGCCGCGCCGGGCGAAGAGGTCACCGTGTCGTTCGGCGACGCGCGCGAGTCAGCGCGCGCCGCCGCGGACCGCGCGTGGCGCGTCGAGCTCCCGGCCCGGCCGGCGAACGCGTCGCCAGAGCGCCTCGTCGTCGCGGGCCGGGGGGCCACGCTGACCCTCGAGGACGTGCTGGTCGGCGACGTCTGGGTGCTCGGTGGCCAGTCCAACATGGAGTTCGAGCTGGCGAAGGTCGAGAACGGCGCGCTCGAGATCGTCTCCGCCAACCTGCCCCAGATCCGCATCCTGACCGTGCCGTACGCGGTCGGCCCGGAGCCGAAGCGCGGCTTCCCGCGGCTCCACGAATGGAGCGACTGGTTCGGCCGCCACTTCCGGAAGGGCGACTGGGACGTGTGCACGCCGGAGATCGCGCGCGACCTTTCGGCGATCGGCTACGCGTTCGCCCGGCGCGTGCACCTCGCCAGCCGCGTGCCGATCGGCGTGATCGACACCTCGCGCGGCGGCACGACCGTCGAGGCGTGGACGCCGCTCGCGCGGCTGCGCGCACTGCCGCACGAGCCGGTGCGGCAGAAGCTCGCCGACTGGGACCGCCGGGTCGCGGAGTGGGATCCGCAGGCGGACCTCGAGCAGCGCGTGCGGCAGAACCGCGAGTGGGTCGCGCAGCGCACCGCGGCGGGCGAGGCGGTGCCCGACGACCGGCGGCAGGATCCGAGCGACCTGCGGCCCGGTCCGATCGCCGACCCCAACCACCCCGGCAACTGCCACGCGGGCATGATCGCGCCGCTCGCCGGCCTCGCGGTCAAGGGCGTGCTCTTCCACCAGGGCTACAACAACGCGTTCGACGGCATGCCGGGCGTCCTGCTCTACCGCGCCGTGCTGCCCGAGATGATCCGCGCGTGGCGCGAGGCGTTCGGCGACCCGGCGCTGCCGTTCGGCATCCTGTCCCTGTGCACCGACGGCCCGCCGCAGACGCGCTACGACTACGTCGAGAAGATGCTCGACACCGGCATCTACATCCGCGAGGCGCACTACCGCACGTTCCTGGACCTTCGGCGCGCCGGCGACGCGAACGTCGGCTACGCGTCCACCTTCGACCTGCGCCGCGCCTGGTACCACCCGCAGGTCAAGATCCCGGCCGGCGAACGCATCGCGCGCTGGGCGCTCGCGACGCAGTACGGCTTCGGCCGCGAGCTCGACTGGCTGCCGCCGCAGCTCGTCGGCACGGAGGCGAAGGACGGGGCGCTGGTGCTGCGGCTCGACACCGAGGTCTCGGACCCCGAGGGCGGGGCGATCACCGGCTTCGCGATCGCCCGCGACGACCGCCGCTTCCAGCCGGCCGACGTCGCCTACCTCGAGGTCGGCACCGACGACCGCGGCCGGCCGCGCTTCGATCGGAAGCAGCTGGTGCTGACGAGCCCGCTGGTCGCGAACCCGCGGCACTTCCGCTACGCGTGGGGCCGCAGCCCGCTCGCGAACCTGCAGGCGACCGGCAACAAGGACCTGCCGTTCGCGACCCAGCGCAGCGACGACTGGGGCATCGGCGAGGTGCCGCTCGGGGTGCTCGGCGACGACGTCGACGGCGCGGCGGAGCTGAGCCGGGCGCAGACCGGTCGCATCCGCGAGGTGCTGCGCCAGGAGGACGCGCGGCGTCGCGTCGCCGAGGCCGAGGCCGTGCTGCGCGCGTTCGGGAGCGGCGGCGACGCGCGCAGGAAGTGAAACCGCGACGCCGCCCGCGGCGTCGACGGTCAGCCGAGGATCGTCAGCGTGTACGCCGGCGAGAACGACAGCCCGGTCGGCATCGGCGCGAAGTACGTCAGGTTGGTCAGGTAGAGCGTGTACGAGATCAGCCCTGGCTCGTTCGGGATCGAGACCGGGATGCACGCGGGGTTGCCGATGCCGGCGAGGCCGAGGTTGCCGAGGTCGAGGTTGAGCAGGATCGGCAGGCCGACGGGGATCACGCCGAACGGCGTCGCGAACGGGCCGGGGATCTCGGAGACCCAGATGCACACGTGGCAGCCGGTGCCGCCGGTGACGCACAGGTCGATGGTCTCGCCGATGCGGGGCTCGCCGACGATGTAGACGGCCGTCCGGCACAGGTCGCTGCTGCCGACGAAGCCGCTCTCCTCGCCGCCGACGCCGGCCGCCTGGAACTTGACGGCCGCGTTGGCCTCGTGCGCCGGGGCGTTCCTCGAGAAGCTGGCGAGGATGCTGTCGGCGTCGATGCCGCCGGTGCCGGGGCCGACGAGCTGCAGCTCGAACACGACCGGGCCGATCACCGGGTCCGGCGCGCTGATCGACGTCGCCGCGGCGTTCGCGATCGCGCGGTGCGCGCCGTTGCCGTTGTCGAAGCCGAGGTTGAAGGCTCCCAGGCAGGCGACGCCGTTCGCGTTCGGCGCCGCGCCGGTGTCGGCGTCGAAGCTCAGCGAGAACGTCGGCGCGGCGCCGCCGGCCGCGGTCTGCGACAGCAGCGATGCCGACGTGACCGCGCCGGGGGGCACGTTCAGGTAGACCTCGGTGATGACGGCCGTCGCCTCGCCTGCGACCGGCGGCGACGTGTTCTCGACGGTGACGTTCGCGATGCCGGTGGCGGCGTCGTAGTCGACGGTGATCGTCGCGGCGCCGGCCACGCCGCCGGTCAAGAGCCCGTTCGGGCCCTGGCAGCCGTTGCCGAACTGGTCGATGGTGGTGGACGCCGAGCTGGTCTGGGCCGCGAGCGAGGAGGCGACGAACAGGACGGGCAGGGCGTGGGCGAGGCGAGGCAGCATCTGGGTGTCCTTGGGTTGGCGAGTGACGGACGGCTCCGGAGGCTAAAGGGAGCCGGTGCCCGCGTCAGCCGCCGTAGTCCATCGCGCCTCTGCGCGATTGCGGTGGGCCGATCGCCGGGGCGCGGACCCACGTGTTCCACATGAGCTGCGCCGACCCGGGACGAGCTGGACGAGTACGCCGACACGACCTCGAGCATCGTGCAGTTCGGAACGGCGCGCGGTCGCCGGCGCCTACTCGACGCCGAGCGGCCGCAGGTCCTCGTGCTGCAGCGTCGTCGCGGCGGCGCCGGCGGTCGTCGCCGCTTTTTCGTACGACGGGTCGGGCTCGATCACGACGATATCGCCGGCCTTGCCGCTCTTCGCGAGG
>CALKYL010000054.1 GCA_938003515.1 uncultured bacterium | reverse complement strand
CGGCGGTCGCCTCGTCATTACGAAGCAGCGTGCGCCCCACGGTCGTTTTGCCGCAGCCGCTCTCGCCGACCAGGCCCAGCGTCTCCCCCTCCTCGATGCGGAACGAGACGTCGCCGACCGCCTGCACGAGCGCTTCGAGCGCGGTCTTGTTGAGCAGCGCGCCGTCGAGCCGCTCGCAGAGGTCGTCGAGGCCGGAGTAGTCGCCGCGCTCCAGCCGCTCCGCAGAGATCGCGTCGGCGACCCGGCTGCCGACGCCCTTGATCGCGCCCAGCCCGTAGCGGATCGCGCCGTCCTCGACGCCGAAGCGCCGCTGCGATCGGTTGACGCTCGGGGGCAGGATCGGCATCCCGGAGCGCCGCGCCTCGTCGACGAACTCCTTGATCTTGTCGCTGTTGCCGGACTCGACCGTGAGGTTGGCCGCGGTGAACTCGGTCGGGTAGTGCGCCTTGAGCCACGCCGTCTGGTAGGTGATCAACGCGTACGCCGTCGAGTGCGACTTGTTGAAGCCGTAGCCGGCGAAGTACTCCATCATCTCGAAGAGCTCCTTCGCGAACTTCTCGGCGTAGCCCTTCTGCTTCGCGCCGGCGATGAACTGGTCCTTGAACTTCGCCATCACCTCGGGCTTCTTCTTGCCCATCGCCTTGCGCAGGTTGTCCGCCTCGGACATCGAGAAGCCCCCGACGATGTTCGAGATCTGCATGACCTGCTCCTGGTAGACGATGACGCCGTAGGTCGGCTCGAGCACCGGCGCCGTGTCCTCGTGCGGGTAGGCCGTCGCCTCCTCGCCGTGCTTGCGGCGCACGAACATGTCGACCATGCCCGAGCCGAGGGGCCCCGGGCGGTAGAGCGCGAGCACGGCGATCACGTCCTCGAAGTTGTCCGGCTTGAGCCGCGTCAGCAGTTCGCGCATGCCCGACGATTCGAGCTGGAACACGCCCTGGGTCTCGCCGCGCGCCATCAGCTGGAAGGTCTCCGCGTCGTCGAGAGGCAGGTTGCCCAGGTCGACGTCGACCCCGTGCACCTCCTTCACCAGCCGCGCCGCCTCGGTCAGGATCGTCAGCGTCTTGAGCCCGAGGAAGTCCATCTTGAGGAGGCCGACCTCCTCGAGCTCCGTCATCTGCCACTGCGTGATCACGTCGTCGCCGTTCTTGGCGAGCGGCACGTAGTCGCGCAGCGGCTTGTCCGCGACGACGACGCCGGCCGCGTGGATCGACGAGTGGCGCGCGAGGCCCTCGAGCTTCAGCGCGAGCTCGAACAGCCGCTTGTGTTGCGGCGAGCCGTCGCGGATCTCCTGCAGCTCGGGGTCGCTCGCGAGCGCCGCCTCGAGCGAGGCGCCAGGCCCCTGCGGCACCTTCTTGCAGATCTGGTCGATGTCCTGGATCGGGAAGTCGAGCACGCGGCCGACGTCGCGCAGCACGCCGCGGCTCGCCATCGTGCCGAACGTGATGATCTGGCAGACGCAGTCGTCCCCGTACTTCTGCCGCACGTACTGGATGACCTCGTCGCGGCGGTCGCCGCAGAAGTCGATGTCGATGTCCGGCATCGACACGCGGCCCGGGTTCAGGAAGCGCTCGAACAGCAGGTTGTACGGCAGCGGGCAGACGTCGGTGATGCCGAGGCAGTAGGCGACGATCGAGCCGGCCGCCGAGCCGCGGCCGGGGCCGACCGGGATGCCCATCGACCGCGCCTTCTCGATGAAGTCGTGCGTGATCAGGAAGTAGCTGACGAAGCCGAGCTTCTGGATCACCGAGACCTCGTAGGCGAGCCGCGACTCGACCTCGCCGGTGATCTCGCCGTAGCGCCGCCGGGCGCCGTCGCGGCACAGCTTCTCGAACCACGCGTCCGGAGTGCTGCCGTCGGGCGGCTGGAACACCGGCACGTGGTAGACGCCGAACTCGAGGTCGACCCGGCAGCGTTCGGCGATGGCGACCGAGTTCGCGAGCGCCTCCGGCCACTCGCGGAACGCCCGCGCCATCTCCTGGCGCGACTTGAGGTGCAGTTCCCGCGACCCCATGCGGAAGCGCGTCTGGTCGGCGACGGACTTGCCGCTGCGGATGCAGAGCATGATGTCCTGCGCGAGCCAGTCCTCGGGCGCCAGGTAGTGCACGTCGTTGGTGGCGACGCACGGGATGCCGAGCCGCTCGCCGAGCGCGCGCAGGCCCTGCGTGACCTTGCGCTGCGATTCGGAGCCGGTCTCGGCGACCTCGAGGAAGAAGTTGTGCTCGCCGAACAGCTCGCGCAGCCGGCCGGCCGCATCGGCCGCGCCCGCCGGGTCGTTCTGCAGGAGCGCCGTCGCGACCTGCGAAGACACGGTGCCGGACAGCGCGATCAGGCCGTGCCGGTGCTCGTGCAGCAGCTCCAGGTCGACCCGCGGCCGGTAGCTGAAGCCCTCGAGCCACGCCTTGCCCGAGAGCTTCTTCAGGTTGTCGAAGCCGCGAGCGTCGACGGCGAGCAGCGTCAGGTCGAAGGTCGGGTTGTCGGCGCCGGCCGTCTCGCGCCGCGTGCGGCCCGCGACCCACGTCGTCTGCCCGAGGATCGGCGCGATGCCCGCCTTCTTGCACGCCTTGTAGTGGTCGATCGCGCCGAACAGGTTGCCGTTGTCGGTCAGCGCGAGCGCCGGCTGCCCGTCCTTCAGAGCGGCATCGACGAGGGCCTGGATACGGGTCGGCGCCGCCAGCAGGCTGTAGTGCGATCGCACGTGCAGGTGGACGAACGGCGGCGGCTCCGACATCGCCCGTGCAAGGCTACGGAGCGCGCGGTCCGGGTGCCACTGCGCGCGCCGGCCGCGCCGCGCGCGTCAGCCGCGCGCGACCTGCGAGGCGCTGTTCGGCCCGCCGTCGCGCGTCGCCGCCGCGATCACG
>CALKYL010000053.1 GCA_938003515.1 uncultured bacterium | reverse complement strand
TCGTCGTGACGTCGGACCGCGGCCTGTGCGGCCCCTACAACTCCAACCTGCTGCTGTCGCTGCGGCACATGATCGAGCGCCTGAAGGGCGCGGGCAAGAAGATCAAGTTCTGGTGCTACGGCCGCAAGGGCTACACGTGGCTCGTGCGCCGCGGCTACGAGGTCGAGCGCTTCTTCGTCGAGCCGCCGCTCGACAAGGCGTCCTTCGACGCGGCCGAGCTGGTCGCCGAGGAGCTCGTCGGGGCGTTCACCGGCGGCGCCGTCGCCGAGGTGCTGCTCTACTACACCCGCTTCCAGTCGATGATCCGGTTCGTGCCGACGGTCGAGCAGTTCCTGCCGATCAAGTCGATCCGCGTCGGCGAGAACGCGCCCGAGGAGCCGTACGAGCTCGACTTCCTGATCGAGCCGGGCCCGCGCGAGGTGTTCAACAGCCTGATGCCGCGCTACCTCGAGACGGTGGTGTTCGACGTCATGCTGCAGTCGCTCGCGAGCGAGCACGCCAGCCGCCGCATGGCCATGAAGGGGGCGACCGACGCCGCCGGCCGCATGCAGAAGGGGCTGAAGAAGATCTACAACCGCGCCCGCCAGGAGAGCATCACCAAGGAGCTGCTCGACATCGTCGGCGGCGCCAGCGCGGTCACCTGACATTCCAACGAGGATCCGAGGACGACAATCGTGACAACCGCAACCCAGGTGCAGGGGCAGATCCTGCAGGTGTTCGGCCCGGTGGTGGACGTGCAGTTCCCCGAGGGCCACATGCCGAACCTCTACAACGCGATCTCCGTCGTCGACGAGTCCCGCGGCATCGACCTCGTGCTGGAGGTCGCGCAGCAGCTCGGCAACTCGACGGCGCGCTGCGTCGCGATGTCGTCGACGGACGGCATGAGCCGCGGCATGCCCGCGACCGACACCGGGGCGCCGATTTCGGTGCCGGTCGGCGCGGCGACGCGCGGCCGGCTGTTCGACGTGCTCGGTCGCGCCCTCGAGGTCGGCGTCGCGCACCCGCGCACCGGCGCGGAGATGCCGCCGGTCGCCGCCAAGTCGACGCTGCCGATCCACCGGCCGGCGCCGACCTTCGACGAGCAGCAGTCGATCAGCGAGGTGTTCGAGACCGGCATCAAGGTCGTCGACCTGCTGTGCCCGTTCGCGAAGGGCGGCAAGATCGGCCTGTTCGGCGGCGCGGGCGTCGGCAAGACGGTGCTGATCCAGGAGCTGATCCGCATCACCGCGGTCGAGAAGGGCGGCTTCTCGGTGTTCTGCGGCGTCGGCGAGCGCACGCGCGAGGGCAACGACCTCTGGCGCGAGATGGCCGAGGCGGAGTACACCGACGCGCAGGGCCAGAAGGCGAGCGTGCTCGACAACGCCGTGCTCGTGTTCGGGCAGATGAACGAGCCGCCGGGCGCGCGCCTGCGCGTCGCGCTGACCGGCCTGACGATGGCCGAGTACTTCCGCGACCAGGAGGGCAAGGACGTGCTCCTGTTCGTCGACAACGTGTTCCGGTTCGTGCAGGCGGGCTCGGAGGTGTCCGCGCTGCTCGGCCGCCTGCCGTCCGCGGTCGGTTACCAGCCGACGATGGCGTCGGAGATGGGCGCCCTGCAGGAGCGCATCACGTCGACCAAGAAGGGCTCGGTGACCTCGATGCAGGCGGTCTACGTGCCGGCCGACGACATCACCGACCCGGCCCCGGTCGCGACGTTCGCGCACCTCGACTCGACGATCATCCTCGAGCGCCAGATCGCCGAGCTCGGCATCTACCCGGCCGTCGACCCGCTCAAGTCGACGTCGAAGATGCTCAGCCCGTCGGTCGTCGGCGAGGAGCACTACAACGTCGCGCGCGAGGTGCAGCGCACGCTGCAGCGCTACCAGGACCTGCGCGACATCATCGCGATCCTCGGCATCGAGGAGCTCAGCGAGGAGGACAAGCTGGTCGTCGCGCGCGCGCGCCGCATCCAGCGCTTCCTGTCGCAGCCGTTCTTCGTCGCCGAGGCGTTCACCGGAGCCCCCGGCAAGTTCGTCAAGCGCGAGGACACCGTGCGCTCGTTCAAGGAGATCCTCGAGGGCAAGCACGACGAGCTGCCGGAGTCGGCGTTCTACATGTGCGGCTCGATCGAGGAGGCCGTCGAGCGCGGCAAGAAGTAGCCGCGGTCTGTCCCCGACCGCGTTTCCACCGCCCGCACCCGATCCCCGACGCGAACCCGCCCATGGCCGCCGACCTGCACCTGCGCATCGTCACCCCCGACCGCACGATCGTCGATCGCAAGGTCGCGTCGGTGACGTTCCAAGGCATCGACGGCAGCTACGGCGTGCTGCCGAACCACGCCCCGCTGATGACCGCCGTGCCGAACGCCAGCGTGGCCGAGATCGTCGAGACCGACGGCTCGCGCAGCGAGCTGTTCTTGAGCGACGGCTTCGCCCAGGTGCAGCACAACGTGCTGACGCTGGTCTGCGAGGCGGGCGAATTCGGGCAGGACATCGACCTCGAACGCGTCCGGCAAGCCGAGGCCCGCGCCCGCGAGAAGCTCGCCGGCCTCGACCGGCTGAGCGCCGAGTTCCTGCGCGCCGAGGCCTCGCTCAAGAAGGCCCTCGCGCGCGAGATGCTCGCCCGCAAGAACTCGGGCACCGGCGGGCTGTCGTAGCGGGTCTTCGCCGGCCCCGGGCGTGACCCCCGAGCGGCAGGCGGCTATCGTGCTCGCCCCCGATGAAGCACCTTCCGCACGTCGTCTGCGCGGCCGCGCTCGGCCTCTCCCCGTTCGTCTCCGCCCAGGACCCCGCGGGCCAGGGTGCCGGCCAGGGCGGCCCCGGCGGCATCCCCGCCTGCGAGGACATGAAGACGACCGCGTCCGGCCTGATGTGGGGCGTCTTGAAGCCGGGGGGCGAGGGCGCGCCGCCCGAGCGCTCCGACACGGTCGAGGTGCACTACACCGGCTGGCTGACCGACGGCACCAAGTTCGACAGCTCGCGCGACCGCGGCGCGCCGGCACGGGCGCGGCGTGCGGTGAGGGCGACGGGCTCGCGCTGCGCTACGCGGTCTGGCGGCCCGACGGCGAGCTGATCGACTGCACCGAGCGGCAGAACGGCCGCAAGCTCGCCGGCACGCTCGATTCCCTGCCCGTGTCGTTCCTCAAGACCGTCGTCGCCGACTGCAAAGTGGGCGAGATCCTGCGCGTCGAGGTGCCGCAGACGGTGTTCGGCAACTTCGGCTCCGACACGATCTGGGAGCTCGAGGTCGCGTCGGTGACGGCGCTGCCGGAGTTCCGTGCGCTCGACCAGGACAAGGTCGTGACGACCCAGACCGGCCTCAAATACGAGGCGATCGAGCCCGGCGAAGGCGACGGGCCGGCGGTGACCGACACGGTCGTGGCGCACTACACCGGCTGGCTGACCGACGGCACGGTGTTCGACAGCTCGCACGCGCGCGGCGAGCCGACCGAGTTCCCGCTCAACCGCGTGATCCCGGGCTGGACCGAGGGCCTGCAGCTGATGAAGCCGGGCGGGAAGTTCCTGTTCGAGATCCCGCCGGAGCTCGGCTACGGCGCGCGCCAGACCGGCAAGATCCCGGCGAACGCGACGCTGATCTTCCTGGTCGAGCTGGTCGCGGTGAAGTAGCGGCGCGGGGCGTCGCGGGCCGCGGCCGGCTACGCTCCGGCCCATGGACCGCGAACCCCAGAGCGAGCGCGCAGGCACGGCCGGCGCCGGTGACCGCGCCACCGTCGAGATCCTCGGCCGTCTGCGCGCCCGTCGCGGCGCCACCCAGCGCTACCGCATGGCCGGCGAGGTCGCGCGCGGCGGCATGGGGGCGATCCTCAAGGTCTGGGACGACGACCTGCGGCGGCCCCTGGCGATGAAGGTCGTGCTCGGCGGTCCGGGCGCGGCGACCGCGACGCCCACGCCGGAGGAGGTCGACCCCCGACGGATGGCGCGCTTCCTCGAGGAGGCGCAGATCACCGGCCAGCTCGAGCACCCCGGGATCGTGCCGGTGCACGAACTCGGCATCGACGAAGAGGGTCGGGCGTTCTTCACCATGCGGCTCGTGCGCGGCCGCGACCTCGAGTCGCTGCTCGAGGCGGTCGAGCGCGGCGAGGAGGCGTGGAGCCAGGCCCGGCTGCTCGGCGTCCTGCTGCGCGTCGCCGAGGCGATGGCGTTCGCCCACGACCGCAACGTGCTGCACCGCGACCTGAAGCCCGCCAACGTGATGATCGGGCCGTTCGGCGAGGTCTACGTGATGGACTGGGGCCTCGCCCGCGTGCTCGACGCGCCGGACCGGCACGACCTGCGCCTGCGTCCGGTCGGGCACCCGAGCGGCCACATCGCGACCGACCGCAGCCAGCGCGACCAGGACTCGGACCCCGCGCTCTACACGATGGACGGCGACGTCGTCGGGACGCCCGCCTACATGTCCCCCGAGCAGGCCCGCGGCGAGCTGGACGCGGTGGACGAACGTTCGGACGTCTACGCGCTCGGCGCGATGCTCTACCGGCTGCTCGCCGGCCACGCGCCGTTCTGCGAAGCGGGCGGCCGCCCGGCCGCGCACATCCTGTTCGACCTGCTCAAGGGACCGCCGGCGCCGCTGGACGGGCGCTGCCCGCGCGCGCCCGCCGAGCTGATCGCGATCGCGGACAAGGCGATGGCGCGCGCGCCCGAGGAGCGCTACCCGTCGTCCCTGGCCTTCGCGAACGACCTGCGCGCGTTCCTCGAGCAGCGCGTGGTGTCGGCCCACGCGACCGGCCCGTGGGCCGAGGCCCGCAAGTGGATGCGTCGGAACCGCGCCCTCGCCGGCAGCCTGCTGGCCGCCGCGCTGCTGCTGGTCGCTGGCCTCGTGACGAGCCTCCTGCTGGCCCGGGAAGCCGACCGGCAGTCCGAGCTGGCGACGCAGCAGGCCGGCATCGCCGCCCGGGAAGCGCAGCACGCCGCGCAGCAGGCGGAGCTGGCCGAGAGCCGCCGCGCCGAAGCGGTCGCTGCGACGCATCGCGCCGAACGCGAGGCCGCGGTCGCGAGCGCCGTGGGCGCGTTCCTCAACGACGAGGTGCTGGCCGCGGTGGCGCCCGAGCACCTCGGCGTCGACGTCACCGTGCGCGAGGCCCTGGAGGTCGCGGCGCTGCGGCTCGACGCCAGCTTCGCCGAGGAACCGGACGTCGAGGCCGCGCTGCGCATGACGATCGGCGAGAGCTTCCGCCGGCTCGGGCAGTTCGCGCGGGCCCGACAGCAGTTCGAGCGCGCGCTGGAGCTGCGCACGGAGCACCTGGGAGAGGTCGCGGAGAAGACCCTGCAGGCGCGACTGCGGCTCGCGAGCGCGCTGGCCGACCTCGGCGAACGCGCCGCGGCCGAGCAGGCCATCGAAGCGGTGCGGCGCGCGGCCGCCGCACACCACGGCGAGGACCACGTCGCCGTGCTGGTCGCGGAGAACGACCTGGCCCTGCTCCACGCCGGCAGCGGCCGGCACGCCGAGGCGCGGGAACTGTACGAACGGTGCCTCTCGGCGCAGAACCGTGTGCGCGGCCCCGAGGACGAGCGCCGGCTGGTGGCGCGGCTGCTCGGCGGACGC
>CALKYL010000052.1 GCA_938003515.1 uncultured bacterium | reverse complement strand
GCGGCGCCGGCGCCCAAGGCGCGCGGGCGGGTTGCTCCGCGCGAGCGCCGGCGACATCGTGGCGACCCGCGATGGACCGGGCCCCGACCCCAGACGAGGTGCGCGCGCTCGTGCAGCCGCTCGACGACCTCGACCGCAAGGTGCTCGGCGGCCTCGTCGCGCTGCTCATGTCGCATCCCGGGCGCGTGCGCGACCGCGAGTGGATCGCCGAGCAGTTCGTCGCGGTGGCGACCGTCGCGCACGGCTTCGACGACCAGGGCGGTCCAGCGACGTCCGACGACGTCGAGCGCATCCGCGCCTACGCAGCGGACCGCATGGGCCGCGTCGTCGGGGTCGGGCTCGCGCTGTTCGTGCGCGTCGCGGCCGACCTGCACGCGCGCGGCGCGGCGTTCACGTTCGCCGACGCGCAGGCGGCCGTCGGCGGCTACCTGTCGTCCTGAGGCGCGACCCGCGATCCCGGACCGCGCGGCGCCTACCATCGGGACATGCTGCTAGCCGTCGCTCTGTCCGTCCTGCCCCAGGGGCCCGCGTCCGTCGAGACCGCCGGCGCGCCTCGGCCGCGCGACCTCGAAGCGCTGCTGCGCACAGCGCCGCGCTGCGCTGCGATGCTCGACGACGCGCGGACGCATCGGCTGCAGGTGCTGCTCGCCGAGCCCTACGAACGCGCCGACGGCACGATCGCGCTCGCGCACAGCCGCCTCGGCGACCCCGACCGGTACTTCTACCCCGCGAGTTCGATCAAGCTGTGCGGCGCCGTCGCGCTGCTGACGACGCTCAACGCGCACAACCTCGAGCACGGCACCGCTCTCGGCCTCGACAGCCGCCTCGTGATCGAGCCGCGCTTCGACGGCGACGAGCGCGTCGAGCGCGACGACAGCAACGTCGTCGACGGCACGCTCACGGTCGCGCACGCGCTCAGGAAGCTGTTCCTCGTCAGCGACAACCAGGCCTACAACCACTGCCTCGAGGTCACTGGCCAGGACGGCGTCAACCGCGCGATGTGGCGGGCGGGATTCGCGTCGGCGCGGCTGTGGCATCGCCTGAGCGAACCGCGCTCGCTCGCCGAGAACCGCGTCACGCGGCCGACGCGCGTCGGCGACGTCCTGTTCGCGGCGCGCGACGCCGGCGTCGAGCTGTCGAACGAACGCTTCACGGATCGCCGCCTCGGCACCGGCTACCTCGCCGACGGCGAGCTGGTCGACGGGCCGATGTCGTTCGACGAGAAGAACGCGATCGCGCTCGAGGACCTGCAGGCCGTGCTGGTCGAGGTCGTGCGGCCGGAGATCGACACCGGTCGCCGGGGCTTCCCCGAGCTGACCGTCGAGCAGCGCGCGTTCGTCGTGCAGTCGCTCGGCTCGCTGCCGCGCGAGTGCGACAACCCGGTCTACGACCCCGAGGACGTGCCCGACCACGCCTGCAAGTTCGTGTGGCGCGGCGTCTCGCGAGTCGTGCCGCCCGAGCACTTGCGCGTCTACGACAAGATCGGCCGCGCCTACGGGTTCTCGGTCGAGAACGCCTATGTCGAGGACCGGCGCACCGGCCGCGGCTTCTTCCTCGCGATCGTCGTCTACACCAACCCCGACGGCGTGCTCAACGACGACCGCTACGCCTACGCGGAGCTCGCCGAACCGTTCCTCGACGACGTCGGCGAGGTCGTCGCGCGTGCGGTCTTCGCGGACGAGCGGCGGTAGGCTGCCAGGATGCTGCTGCGCACGACCTCCCTGCTCGCGCTCGCGACCGCCGTCGTCTGCTCGTGGTCGGCCGAGCCGCGTTCGGCGTCGCACGAGCCCGCGCCCGGGCACGCGAACGACCCGTTCACGACGTCCGAGCAGTGCGCGGTGTGCCACTTCGGCGCCCCCGGCGCGACCGCGATGCGCGACGCCGCCGGCGGCGACGTGTCGCCCTACGCCACCTGGCGCGCGACGATGATGGCGAACTCGTTCCGCGATCCCTACTTCCGTGCCCAGCTCCGAAAGGAGTCCGCGGCCGCCGGCGAGTCGGTGCAGGAGCTGTGCCTGCGCTGCCACGCGCCGATGGCGCACCACGAGCGGGTGCTCGACGGCCGCGCCGCGCCGCGGCTCGCCGACGTCGACGACGACCTCTACGCCGACGACGGCGTGTCGTGCACGGTCTGCCACACGATGCTGCCCGACGGCCTCGGGCGGGCGGAGACCTTCTCCGGCCGGCCGCGGTTCGACGACCAGCGACGGATCTTCGGTCCGTACGCGGACGTGTTCCCGCAGCCGATGCAGGCGCACGTCGACTACACGCCGATGCAGGGCGAGCACGTGCGCACGAGCGCGCTGTGCGCGACCTGCCACACGCTCTACACCGAGCACCACGGCACGCCGTTCGCCGAGCAGACGCCCTTCCTCGAGTGGCGGAACAGCGCGTTCGCCGACGACCGCGACGGCGCCGATCCGGACGCGGTGCGCACCTGCCAGCAGTGCCACATGCCGGCGACCGGCAAGACGCGGATCGCGCGCAACCCGATGGGATTCGACTTCGGGCGCATTGCCCCGCGGGAGGACTACCGCGCGCACGCGTTCGTCGGCGGCAACGCGTTCGTGCTCGAGCTGCTCGCCGAGCACCGGGACGAGCTCTACGTGCAGGCCGAGCCCGAGGCGCTGCGCGCGATGGCGGCGGCGACGCGGCGACAGCTCGCCGAGCGCACCGCGCGGCTCTCGATCTCCCCCCTGCGACGCGACGGCGGCGCGCTCGCGTTCGACGTGACGGTCGAGAACCTGACCGGACACAAGTTCCCGACCGGCTACCCGGCGCGGCGCGCCTGGCTCCGGCTCGAAGTCCTCGTCGGCGGCGAGGTCGTGTTCGCGAGCGGCGCGGTCGACGACGAGGGGCGGCTCCGCGGCGTCGCCGACGAGCACGGCTTGCCGCACGTGCGCACGATCGAGCGCGAGTCCGACGTCGTCGTCTACGAGCTGGTCGCGACCGATCCCGACGGCCGCCCGACGACCTTCCTGACCCGCATGTCCCGCGCATGTCGGGCGGCAGTTTTTGCACCGTGCGGCTGGCGGGCGGTCTCGCTGGGCGTCGCGCACCTCCCGCCCGTCGCCGTCGACGGCCCCTCGGATTTCTTCGGCGGCGGCGACACCGTCGCGTGCCGCGTCGCCCTGCCCGAAGGCGTCGACGGCGCGTGCGAGGTGCGCGCCACGCTCTGCTACCAGGCGGTGCCGCCGGTGTGGGTCGACGCGCTGCGCGACGTCGACGCGCCGGAGGCGCGCCGGTTCGTCGCCTACTACGACGCAGCGCGGAAGCGCCCCGAACTCGTCGCCACGGCCTCCCGCGCGGAGGACTGACGCGGGTCGGCGCGCGCCGCTTCAGCTCCGGGTGTTCGGCGAGCCGGTCAGCGCGTCGAGCCGTCGCGCGACCTCTTCGGCCTCGGCGGTCTTCGCGGCGAAGGCCTGGATGTCGCCCTTGCGCTGCAGGTCGCGCGCTTCGCGGAGCAGGACAGCGTGCCGCTTGCGCAGGCGCCGCTTCTCGAGCCATGTGAACATGTCGCGGGCTTCGCAGCGGTCGGTTCGGCAGATGCCGCGCGCAGCCGGCACGTGTATGCGCCGCGCCGCAACCAGATACGGTATTGCTGTAGGCGACGCGTTTCGTAGTCTCGGTGGCACCTCGTCCGAGCCCCCTCGTCCATGAACCCTCTGACCTCCGCGCTCGCGTCTGCGTGCCTGGTCGCCTGCGCGTTGGCGCAAGGCCATCCGGTCGGCACGAGGACCGTGGCCTGGCCGAACACGTCGGGAGTCGGCTCGCACGTGATCGACGCGACGGTCCACTATCCGGCCGCGCCCGACGGTTCGTGCCCGCCAGCCGGTGAGAAGGGCGAAGGGTGGCCCGTCGTCGTGTTCCTGCACGGCTACTCGCAGCTCGGCAGCGACTACCACGCGCTCGGCGAGCATCTGGCGGAGTCGGGCTTCGTCGCCGTGATGATCGACACCGGCCAGTACCACTGGCCCACGCTCGAGGCGGACGCACGCGCGATGTTCACGGTGCTCACCGGGGCCAACCGCGCGGTGGGCGGGCCGTTCCACGACCGGCTCGACATGAGCCGTGTCGGGCTGATGGGGCACTCGATGGGCGGCGGTGCCGCGGCCTACGTGCTGGCCGACGACCCGGCGCAGGGACTGAGCAACCCCGGATACCGCTGCGGCCTCGCGCTCACGCCGGTCGATCCGGGCCCGATCGCGTCGTCCGTGCACGTGCCGTTCGGCGTCGTGTCCGGCGACGGCGACCTGATCACGCCGCCGCTCGTGCACGCGTCGCCCTACTACGAAGCCCTCGCTCCCCAGTCGGGCATCAAGTTCCACTACCACCTCGGGCTCGCCGCCGACCACATGAACGTCGCCGGCCTGTGGCCGAACGCGCCCGACGTGTTCGACCGCACGTGCCGCGTCGCGGTCGGCTTCTTCGGCCACTTCGCGGGCCGCGACGTCGCCGGCCTCGAGGCGGTGCTCGGCGCGGACGGCATCGGCGACGCCAACCTGATGGAGCTGGTGTCCGAGACGATCACGCCGCAGTCCTGGGTCGACCGGCCGCTGCGGGTGGGCACGGTGACCCGCATCTCGGTTTCGTCCGAGGTCGGTTACGGCGGCGTGCTCGCCGCGGCGGCCACCAGCGCGCCGACTCCGACCTGGATCGGCACGCTGCTGCTCGACCCGCACTCCGTCTGGACGTTCGCCGAGGGTCTGGTCCCCGGCAACCGGTTCGACGCCATCGTCAACGTGCCTGCCATTCCCGCGCTCGCGGGCATGGCGATCGCCTTCCAGGGCGCCGCGGCCAACACGGTGACGCCGCTGACGCTCGGCACGGCGATGTCGTTCGAGATCCGTCCGTGACTCGGCGGACCGGCGTCGCCGTCAGTCGACGGCGACCCGGCCCGACTCGAACAGCGCGGCCTTGTCCCGCAGCCCGCGCCAGCCCTCGCGCAGCACGCAGTGCCCGACCGGGGCGCGCAGCGACGATCCGGGGCCGGCGCACAGGAGCACGTCGGGCTGGAATTCGCGCATCGCGGTCCGCACGCAGGCCGAGAAGTCGAAGGTCGTGACCACCTGCTCGTGCAGCGTGTAGCGCAGCAGCGCGCGCGGGTCGGCCGACCACGGCGAGTGCACGTTCCCCACGCCGTCGATCAGGTGGCATTCGGGCATGCGCACGGGCGGGTCCTGGAGCATCTCGGTGGCCTGTTCGGCCACCGGGCGGCACAGCTCGGTGTGGAACGGGCCGTGGCCGGCGAGCCGGAACGGGAAGTCGCGCCCGCCGATCGCCACCTTCGGAAGGTGCGTGAGCATCTCGCGGAGCGCGGACTCGGTGCCGGCCAGCACTTCGTGGCCGCCGAGCCGGATCGAGAAGTCGCAGCCGTAGTCGTCGCCGCGGTCCTGGAGCGCCTGCACGACGGCCGACACCGCGACGGCGAGCCTCGCGTTCGGCCGCCAGTCGTCGTCGACGGTCGTCGTGAGCAGCTGCCCCCCCTTCACCTGCTTCTGCAGCGACGACATGGTCGCGACGAGGCGCCAGCCGCTCGTGGGATCGAGCGCGCCGCTCGCCGCGAGCGCCGTGTACCAGCCGAGGGAGTTTCCGCCGACGGCGAGCACGTCGTAGCGCTCGCGCAGCTGCTCGGCGTGGGCCAGCGCGCCGAAGTAGATCAGGTCCGCGGCGTTCTCGCCGTCGAGGTGCAGGCTCGGTCGGTAGCGGTCGGCGCCGTCGACGGCGCTCAGCGTCGGCCGCCCCTCGCCGCGCCGCGCGCGGTCGCACGTCGCCAGCGCCTCGGCGACCGGGCCGCTTCGCACGGTCCGACCGACGAAGCCCAGCTCGTCCTTGCCGTAGGAGCCGCGGCCCGGGCAGAAGAGCACCGCCGTGGGCTTGCTCACCGGACCGTCTCCTCGCACATCGCGAGCGCAGCGGCCTCGATCTCGGGCTCCTGGACGAGCACGAGGTTGGCCGCCGCGGCGAGCGGCACGAAGCTGTCGGCGGCGGCGACGCGCCGCAGCACGCAGCCCGCGAGCTCCGGGCGCTGGCACAGTTCGGCGATCAGGGTCGGGCTCGGCCCGCCGTGCGTCCGGCGGCACTCGTCGACGACGAGGCAGCGGCCGGTCGCGCGCACGTGCTCCGCGACCTGCGCGACCGGCATCGGCAGCAGGAAGCGCAGGTCGAACACGCGCGCCCTGACGCCCCGCGCCGCGAGACGCCGCTGCACGCGCAGGCTCATCCACAGGCCGTTGCCGAACGTGACGATCGTCAGCTGGTCGTCGTCGCTCGCGCCGTAGACGCGCCCTTCGCCGAACGGCATCAGCTCGTCCGGAGGCGGATAGGCGAACTGCCAGGCGCCGTCGTTCGGTTCGTGCAGGTCCTTCTGCATGTAGAGCGCGATCGGCTCGAGCACGACGCAGACCTTGCCGTGCTCGTGCGCGGCGGCGGTCATCGTGCGCAGCATCGTCACCGCGTCGTCGGCGCGCGCCGGCACGCCGAGCACGATGCCGGGGATCTCGAGCAGCGCGCCGAGCGAGTTGTCGTTGTGGAAGTGGCCGCCGAAGCCCTTCTGGTAGGCGAGCCCGGCGATGCGCACGACCATCGGGTTGGCGTAGGACGTGAACTGCGACGGGATGTCGCGGTGACACTGCCCCGAGCTGAAGAACTCGAGCGACGCCGCTTCGCCGCGGATCTGGTCGATCGCGTTGTGCAGGTAGGCGAGGTACTGGATCTCGGGGAACGGCAGCACTCCGGCCTGCGCCATGCCCTGCGCGAGGCCGAGGATCGTCGTCTCGTCGAGGATCGTGTTGAAGACGCGGCCGCCGCCGAACGTCTCGTAGAGCCCCTGCGTGACGTGGTAGACCCCGCCCTTCTTGGCGACGTCCTCGCCGAACACCATCGCCTGCGGGTAGGCGGCGAGCAGGTCGGTCAGCGCCTGCGGGATGCGGTAGGCGAGGTGGCGCGGCCGCGGATCGTCCTCGGGCAGCCTGCCGCCGAACACGCGCAGCCGGGTCTCGCGGTCGGCGACCCGGACCTCGCACTGGTGCGGCTCCGGGTAGGTCAGGGGCCACGTGACCTCCTCGACGGTCGTCAGCTTCCTGCGCGTCTTCGCCTCGTCCGCCGCGCGCCGCAGCCGGCGGTCGGTGTCCTCGTACAGGCGCAGGACGTCGCGCTGCGAGATCGCGCCGCTGCGGAGCAGCAGGTCGGCGAAGGCGAGCAGCGGATCGCGCGCCTCGTTCGCCTCGATCTGCTCCGGCGCCATGTAGTTCATCTCGAGGTCCGAACCGGCGTGCCCCATCAGACGCACGGTGCGCGTGTGCAGGAACGCCGGCCGGCGCTGCGTGCGCACGAAGTGGATCGCCTGCTGGGCCGTCGCCCAGACGCCGGGCATGTCCTGGCTGTCGCACGCGAAGTACTTGATGCCGGGGCGCTGCCGCATCATGCGTTCGACGTAGTCCTCGGGCGTCTTGACCGAGATGCCGACGCCGTTGTCCTCGCACGCGAACAGGATCGGGCACGGCTGCTTGTGCAGGACCGCCGCGCCCGCCGCGTGGAAGCCCGCCTGCGCGGTCGCGTGGTTGATCGATGCGTCCCCGAAGCTGCAGTAGACGATGCTGTCGAACGGCACGCCGGCGGGCGGGAAGATCTTGCGCCGCTCCAGCCGCTGCAGCGCGATCGCGAAGCCGACGGCCTTGGGCAGGTGGCTCGCGATCGTGCTCGTCTGCGGCGGCACGTGCAGCGTCGGCGACCCGAGCACCTTGTGACGGCCGCCGCTTACCGGGTCCTCGGCCGACGCGCAGAACGACAGCATCGCGTCGAAGAACGGCGTCTCGCCCCGGCCGAGCCGCGCCCGCGCCGCGACGAGCGCGCCGCTCCGGTAGTGCAGGAACGCCGTGTCCGTCGTGCGCAGCAACGCACCGAGGCACGCGTTCGCCTCGTGACCGGAGCTGCCGATCGTGTAGTAGGTGATGCCCTTGTCCTTCAGCTCGCGGGCCAAGAGGTCCTGCAGACGCGACTGGATCGCCGACTCGAACAGCGCCACCGCCTGTCGCCGCGACAGGGACGAGTGCGGTGCGATCGGCGCGTCGAGCGGTCCGGTCATGGCCGGGTCGGGGCCGGGGTGCTCGCGCAGGACGCGCAAGAGACGTTCGGTGACTGGGCCTTCGCGGCGGATCGACATCGGGCTCGAGGGCGCGCGATCTTACGGTCGCGCCGCGGCGGGGCCACGGTGCGCATGACGGCGCGGCACTTCCCTCGCGGCGCCGGATGGCGTCATGTGGTGGCATGGCTCCGCCACGGGATCCCGGCGTGCGCGCGGTCTGCGTCTACTGCGGCTCGCGCGCCGGCGCGAGGCCCGAATACGCCGACGCCGGGCGCAGGATGGGCGCGGCCATCGCGCGCCGCGGCTGGCGGCTGGTGTTCGGCGGCGGCGCGGTCGGCATGATGGGCGTGATCGCCGACGCGGCGCTGGCCGGCGGCGGCGAGGTCGTCGGCGTGATCCCGCAGCGGCTGATGGTCGCCGAGGTCGCGCACCCGGGCGCGACCGAGATGCACGTCACCGCCGGCATGCACGAGCGCAAGGCGAAGATGGCCGAACTCAGCGACGCGTTCGTCGCGCTGCCCGGCGGGCTCGGCACGCTCGAGGAGCTGTTCGAGACGTGGACGTGGGCGCAGCTCGGCTACCACCGGAAGCCGCTCGGCCTGCTCGAGGTCGGCGGCTACTTCGACGGGCTGTTGCAGTGGCTCGGCCGCGCGGTCGACGAGGGCTTCGTGTCGCGGCGTCACCGCGACATGCTGCGCGCCGACGGCGAGCCGGACCGCCTGCGGGACCTGCTGCTGCCGTAGGCATGGCCCGGTGCGCGATCGCGCCCTCAGGCGCGGCCGGACCTGCGACGGCGAAGCCGCAGTTCGTCGACCGACAGCCGACCGCCGCCGCGCAGCATCAAGGCGACCGCGAGGCCGATCGCGAGCAGGTGGAACTCGAAGCCCTCCCCGGCCTGCTGGCCCGTCCAGTTCATGAAGAACCCGTGCTCGGCGTGCACGAGGAACACGGCGCCGACCATGACCGACGCGATCGCGAACGCGCAGAACCTGGTCGCGAACCCGACGAGCAGGCCGAGCGAGCCGAGCACCTCGGCTGCGATGACCAGCACGGTCAACACGGCCGGCACGCCCCAGGCGGACTGGAAGTGATCGATCGTGCCGGCCGGCGCGACGAGCTTCTGCACGCCGTGCGGCAGCATCACGCCGCCGAGCGCGAGGCGCATCACGAAGGACGCCGCGCCGTCGCCGAGGACTGCGCCGGGCGCTCCGACCGGCGACGACGTCATGCCGCCGGCGTGCAGCGGCGGGTCGACCGGAGGCGTCGCTGCGGTCGGCGTCGACATCGGTCGTCGGGAGGGAGAGGAGGTCGGGGAAGGGGTAGCCATGGGTCGTCTCCTGCCCGGGGTGTGCAACGGACGTGCCGTGGTCTCGCCTGCGGCATGCGACTTGCGACCCCGTGCGGTCATGAGCAAGCGACGCTGTGAAGTCTGCGGCAACGAATACGACCTGGCGTTCGAGGTCGTCACCGCCGGAAAGCGGCACGTGTTCGACTGCTTCGAGTGCGCCATCCACGCGCTCGCACCGATCTGCGACACGTGCGGCTGCCGGATCATCGGCCACGGCATGCAGGCCGAGGAGAAGATGTTCTGCGGTGCGCACTGCGCCAAGCGCGACGGCATCACCGCGCTGGCGGACCGCGCCTGACGTTTCCCTTCGGATCAACGTGCGCACGCGATGGGTTACCGCCTCGACGATCCCGACGACCCCGAAGCCGACCTGCGGCGCGCCGCCGCGGAGCAGCTGGACCAGGCGCTCGGCGAAGCGACCGACGCCGACCTCGCGGCCGGCCGGCGCGTGCACCAGGTGCGCAAACGCTGCAAGAAGGTGCGCGGGTTGCTCCGCCTGTTCCGCGGCTCGTTCGACGCGTACGGCGACGAGAACCGCCGCCTGCGTGACCTCGCGCGCTCGCTGTCCGCCATCCGCGACGCCGACGTTCGCGTGCAGACGCTCGACGAAGCGCTCGAGGGCGTCGACGACGCAGGCCGCATGGGTGAGCTTCGCGCCCGGATGCAAGCGAAGCGGGAGTCGGCGCTGTCGGAGGCCGAGGATCGGCTGGAGCGCGCGGCGACCGAGCTGCGGCGCGCGCGGGAAGAGGCGCGGTCGTGGTCGCTGGACCGTTCCGACGGCGACGAGCGGGACCCGTTCGCCGCGGTGCACGACGGTCTCGTGCGCACCTACCGGCGCGGCCGGGCCGCGATGGCGGCCGCGATCGACGAGCCGACGCCGGAGCGTCTGCACGAGTGGCGCAAACGCGTGAAGTACCACTGGTATCACCTGCGGCTGCTCGAGCCCGCCTGGCCCGAGGCGCTCGCGCCGCAGCGCAAGGCCGCCGACGCGCTCGGTTCGCTGCTGGGCGACGACCACGACTTCGCGGTGCTGCGCCGCGCGATCGGCGACGAGCTCGACGCGCTGGACGACGTCACGCGCGCAGCGATGCTGCCGGACGCCGTGTATCGTCGGATCGACGACCACCGGGTCGAGCTCCAGGCCCGCGCGCGCCGGCTCGGTCGCCTCGTGTTCGCGGAGCGGCCGCGCAACCTCGCCGAACGCCTCGCCGGATACTGGAGCGCCTGGCGCGCGAGCTGACCGGACGGCTCGCGCGCGCGGCCGCCGCCGATTGGCGGCCTCGGCACCGACCCGGCCGCCGGGTCGCAGGTCCGGAACCAACGAATGTTCGTCGACTTCACCGAACTCGCGCCGTGGCAGAACGGCCTGGTGTTCGCGGTCGCGGCCGCGGCCGTCTGGGGCGCGGGTACGCGGCTGCCGCGCGTCGTGGCTGCTATCGCCGACCGCACCGGCCTCGGCGAGGCGTTCCTCGGCCTCGTGCTGCTCGCCGGCGCGACCGAACTGCCGGAGTTCGCGACGACCGTGTTCGCGGCGGCTGGCGGCAACCCGCAGCTCGCGGTGCACAACATGTTCGGCGGGATCACCATGCAGACGGCGGTGCTCGCGGTCGCCGACGCGGTCTTCGCGCGCGGCGCGCTGACCTACTTCGTGCCGCAGAGCGTGCTCCTGCTCCAGGGCAACCTGCTCCTCTTGCTGCTCGGCTCGATCGCCCTCGCGATCGCCGCCGGCGAGCCGATCGCGCTGGGATGGGTCGGCCTGTCGCCGCCGCTGTTGCTCGTCGCCTACGTCGGTGCGCTCTGGCTGCTGCGCGTGCACGAGGGCGACGGCGGCTGGCGACCGGTGGATCCGCCACCGCCCGTGCGCCGCCGCAGCGCGTCCGAACGGCCGGAGAACGACTGGCCGAAGCGTCGGCTCGTGCTCGGCTTCGCGCTCACGAGCCTCGTCGTGCTGCTCGCCGGCGCGGCGCTGTCGTGGTCGGCCGACGCGCTCGCGACGCAGACGGGGCTCGGCGCGTCCTTCGTCGGCGCGGCGCTCCTGGCGGCGTCGACGTCGCTGCCCGAGCTCAGCACGACGATCGCCGCCGTCCGGATGGGCTCGCCCGCGATGGCGGTCTCGAACATCTTCGGCAGCAACATGATCATGGTCGCGCTCCTGTTGCCGGCCGACCTCGCGAGCACCGACGGCCCGATCCTGCGCTCCGCGGGAGACTCCGCGCCGATGCTGGTCGGCGCGGGGATGGTCGTCACGTCGCTCTACCTCGTGGGCATGCTCGAGCGTCGCGACCGCACGGTCCTGCGCCTCGGCTACGACTCGGTCGGCGTCGTGATCGTCTACGCGCTGAGCCTCGTGCTGCTGTACTGGCGGCGTTGAGTCAGGAGTCCGATCGGTGGAGCGCCGCGGGTACACGCCCGGCACGGGAGTTGTCGGCGCGACGGCGGCCCCGGGGCGTCGGCACGGCCTCGCCCTCAGGCCGCCCCGGCACGATGCGAAGCACCACTCCCGATCTCGACCGGAATCCCCCCGGGTTCTCCTACAACCCGTCGGCCTGGTCGCAGCGCATACCGATCGCCGTGCTCGCGGCGATCGCGGCCGTGCTGTCCGCATGGCTCGCGCTCTACCAGTGGCGGGTCGTCGACGAGCCGTTCGAGCCGCTGTTCGCCGCCGGCTCGACGGCCGCCGTGCTCGACTCCGACGTGTCGCATCGCATGCGCGCGTGGATCGGCGCACCCGACGCGGCGCTCGGCGCGATCGCCTACCTCGGTGACGCGATCTTCGGCATCGCCGGCTCGACGCGCCGATGGCAGTACCGGCCGTGGATGGTGATCTTGTTCGGCGTCGACGTGATCCCGCTCGGCATCGTGAGCGCGGTGCTGGTCTTCCTGCAGGGGGCCGTCGTCGGGCACTGGTGCACGCTCTGTCTGGTCACCGCGGTCATTTCGCTCGTCCTGGTCGTGATGGCGTGGGACGAGGTCTGGGCGACCTGTGCCTACCTGCGCCGCATCTGGCAGGAGACGCACGACAAGCGCGTCGTCTGGCACGTCTTCTGGGGGCAGCCGGACAGGGCGGCGCGGCACGTCCGGCGCGCCACCGAGGGAGGCCGCTGACATGTGGGCGCGCTGGTGCGAGGTCCTGGTCGGCCTGTGGTTGCTCGCGTCGCCGCTGGCGTTCGCCTTCCCCGATGGCCAGCAGGCTGTTCGCGCGCTGCCCCTGACGCTCGGCGCCGGGGTCGTCGCTTGCGCGCTGCTGTCGCTGCGTGCGGCGACGCGTCGCGCGCACCTCATCGGCTTCGGGCTCTCGCTCTTGCTCACGGGAGCGGGCTGGTGGCTGCGCGCCCCCGGCGTGCTCGTGCACGAGAACCACGTGGTGTCGGGTCTCGTGCTCGCGATGCTGACCTTGGTGCCGAGCGAAGCGACCCGCCCGCCGCGCGCCTGGCGGGAGGCGGGGGACGGCGGGCACGGCTTGCCGGACTAATCGTCCTCGGAAGAGTCGGACCCGAGCCCGTGTCGTCGCCGCCACCCGTCGGGGTCCGAACGCAGGTGCTCGACCATCTTCGGCAGCACGTCGACGATCCGGTGCCGAGGCTGCCATCCCAGCAGATCACGCGCACGCGACACGTCGAGCTCGTAGTGGTCGTCGGCCAGATCGACCATCCACGGCTTGATGAACGAATCGGTCGGCAGCCGCTCCCGAAGCCACGCGCCGGCCTTCGCGAGGCCCTTCGGAATCGTCCGGGCCGGCCAGTCCTCCTCGCCGTGCAAGAGCTCTCCGAAGCGGCGCTGCAGGTCGCCGTAGCCGTGCGTCTCCGGCTCGCCGATCAGGATCGGCGTCACGCCGACCGGCAGGTCGGCGCGTCGCTCGACGGCTCGCTCGATCGCGTCGACGACGTCGTCGACGTGCACGAACGACTGGCCGTGATCGGCGTCGCCCGGGAAGACTCGGCTGTCGAGCCGGCGCTGGTCGATGCGGTGCATCTGCTGCGCGAGCGGGATCGAGTCGCACCGGTCGGTGTAGACGCCGGCGATACGGAGCAGCACGACGCGGAGGTCGTCGGCGCGATCACCGAGCAGGCGTTCGGCGCGGAGCTTCGACTGCGGATAGTCCCACCGGGCCTCGAGCGGCGACGCCTCGTCGATCTTCTCGCCCGGAGAGGTCGGCCGGTGCACCAGCATGGTCGAGGAGTAGACGAAGACGTCCACCTCGCAGCCGGCGCCGCGGAACGCGGTCAGCAGGCGTTCGGTGCCGCGCACGTTGACCTCCTCGTAGAGATCGCTCGGCGCACCGGAGAAGTCGTAGTAGGCGGCGAGATGGACGACCGCCGCGATGCGGCGCCCGTAGCCGTAGACGGTGCGTTGCACGCCGAGTTCGACGCTGCGGTCGTCGGTGAGGTCGACGCAGACGCACTCGACCTGCGGCGGCGGTTGTGGCTGGCCGTCGCGATCGAATCCGACGATGCGGTAGCGATCGGCGCAGCGCTTCATGAAGGCGGTGCCGAGCAGGCCGT
>CALKYL010000051.1 GCA_938003515.1 uncultured bacterium | reverse complement strand
GGGACTGCAACCTGCTGGCGGGCACGTTCCAGCTCAACGCCCCGACGTCGGACGCCGGCGATCCGTCGGTCGTCGCGTGCAACCGGTTCGCGGACGGCACCTTCCTGGTCGTCTGGCAGCAGGACAGCGTCATCCGGGGCCGCCTCGTCGGCCTCAACGGGCCGCTCGCGAACGCGTTCACGGTCAGCAACCCGCCGCCCGGCGCCCAGGACGATCGACCGTCGGTCTCGGGTCCGGGCAGCGGCGCCATGATGGTCGCGTGGCAACGCGCGGCGGCGGGCACGTCGGTGCCGCAGCAGATCGTCCTGCGGCACCTCTACTTCCCGGTGGCGAACCTGCCGGTGGTGATGAACGTGTCGCCCGAGCGGATCCTCGAGACCGTGACCAGCGGCCGCGTCGAGGGCGTGCGCCTCGCGCGCAGCGACGTGCGCAGGGTCCAGGGGGGCCTCGACTGGTGGGCCAATCGGGCCGTCTGGCAGCGCTACTCCGGCTTGGGCTGGGACGTGCGCACGGCGGCGTTCCGGGTCAAGAACGCGCCGTTCGGCTTCGCGTGGACCAACTCGCCGACCTACGTGCCGACGGCGTCCTACGCCGGCCTCGACGAGATCGCCCCCGACATCGCCGGCCGCGCATCGCTGCACGGGGACGACTCCGACGTGCAGTACCTGATCGTCTGGGAAGCGGGCGGCGACGTGCGCGGCCACATGATGGACCTGGCGGCCGGCCTCGGCGCGCAGCTCGATCTGGCGACCGGCCCGGTCTACCAGGGCAGACCGGCGGTCGGCGCCGGGTTCTGCGAGTTCACGCTCGCATACGACGAACGCCCGGGCTCGCCGCCCAGCATCATCCGGACCGAGCAGGTGCTGCTCGACGGCACCGTGCCGACGAACGCCCCCGCGCTCTACGCATCGTTGGAGCTGCAGGACGTACCGCGCGTCAGCTCGCGGCCGATCCACAGCGTGGCGACGCAGCAGCACGGCCGCGCGCTGGTTGCCTGGCAGTTCGACACCGGCACGTCGTCCGTCAACGACGGCCTGCGCGCGCGCTTCGTCGAGCCGATGCTGTTCGACGAAGTCGTCGCCGGCACGGCCTGCGCCGGCCCGCTCGGCCAACTGCCGCAGATCTCCCGCGGGGGCGACGCGTTCGCGGGCAGCGAGGACTTCGGCATGGACGTCAGCAACGCGCCGCCCACCAGCCTCGCCGTGCTGGCCGTCGGCGACGCGGTGCAGACCGTGCCGATCCCCGGAGCGCCCGGATGCACGCTCCATGTCGGCCTGCCGCCGCTCGCACTGTTCCCGGCGATCACCGACAGCGCGGGGCTCGCGGGCATCGACCTCCCGTTGCCGTGTTCGATCCCGGACGGGTTCGTGTTGCGCTTCCAATGGGCGATCTTCGCCCCGACCGTCAACGTCTTCGGCTGGATCACGTCGGACGCGTCGACCGTGACCTGGCATCGGTGACGGCTCACTCCGGATGCAAGGTCGAGGGGCTTGCGTGCCGTTCGACGGTGGCTGCCCGAGGCGGAGTTCGACTGCGGCCTCGTCGAGCGCGCCCGCGGCCGATCGGAAGGTGCCGCCGCGGCGTTCGCCTGCGTGCCGCCGAAGCGCCGATCCTGCGACAGGCGGCGTGGTCGCGCCGAGGCGGAAGCCGCCGCGCGTAGAGCTGGTGGCGGGTGTCGGTGTGCTGCGGGATCGGTCCCAGCCGACGATCGCGCGCTCGCCGTCGCCGGCGAGCACGTCGACGAGCGTGCCGGTGGATCCCGCCGCTACCTGAAGGCGCGGCCGGTCTCGACGGTCACGGTGCCGTCGGTTTCCTGCCAGACCAGCACGATCGATATCTCCGCAGGCTGCACGGGGGCAGGGTCGAGCGAGATGGTCAGGTTCTGGGTCTCGGGGCCGCACGGCAGCGAGCGGGCGAGGACATCGGTGACCGTCGCCGGCAGGTAGCCCGCCGCCGAGGCGTCGACGCGATACGTGCCGGGACGCTCGAAGCCGCCGGCGTAGGTGCCGTCGCCGAAGTCGGACATCGTCTCGCTGTAGCTACCCTCGGACAGCACCAACGTCGCGCCCACGATCGGGGTCTGCTGGTCGGCGTCGAGCAGCGTCACGACGACCGCGGCTTCGGCCGCGAGGTTGCAAGTCGGGGGGACGTCGTCTCCCGAAGAGCAGGCCGGAACTGCGGGTAGTTGCAGCAGCAGCAGGATCGGCAGCAGTCTGGGACGCGCGTCGGTCATCACCGCAAGGCTAGCCCGACGCTCCGCGACGGTAACGTCCGAGGCGCGCTACATGGACTGGTTTCGCAACCGCGGCGAGGAGTATGCGCGGTGGCGCCGACGCAGTCCGTGGAGTCGCCCCCCCTGCGGATCATCGGCTCCAGCCACGAAGTGGCGCAGGCGCTCGAGGCCGTCGTCGCGTTCGGGGGTCAGCCGCCGTCGCGCTGTGGCCCGACGACGCGCACCGCGCCGATCGCGAGCAGCGGGCCGAGCAGGTTCGCGGCGCCGCCGTGTTCGACGATGCGACCGCCGACGACCCGGTCGATGTCGACGGCCGTCACGACGATCGCGCGGCCGGTCGGCGCGATGCCGAGCCATTCGCCGCGGTGCGTGCCGCGCATCGTCACGCGACTGACGACCCATTCGCCTTCGGCGATCTGCTGATCGACGGTCAGGCGCAGGTCGGGATACGTGCGCCGCACGCCGAGCACGTGCTCGCGGGCGCCGTCGATGCCGAGCTCGTGCCGCACGCCGTCGTGCACCTCGACGTAGTCGGCCGCGACGAACTCGGCGATGCGCTCGACCGCGCCGGTGCTGACGACGTCTTCGTACCAGCGCCGCACGAGCTGCTTGTTCGCGTCGCTCGCCATGGTCACCTGTCAGGTGTCCTTCGAGTCGCCGAGCAGCCCTCGCAACATGATCGGCGACAGCAACGTCGTCACGATCGCCATGATGACGACCGCGGAGAACATGTAGCCGACCGCCGGAGGCACGGGTTCCGGCTTGTCGAACAGACCGGCGCGCAGCGCGATGTCGGCGATGATCAGCTCCACCGCACCGCGCGCGTTCATCGCCGCGCCGACCGCCAGCGCGCCCTTCGTCTGAAGCCCGACCAGGCGCGCGGTCAAGCCGGCTCCGGCGAGCTTGCCGATCGTCGCCAGCAGCAGAAGGGCACCGACGAAGAGCGGCGCTTCGGTCGCGGCGCTCAGGTCGAGGTGCATGCCGATCGACGCGAAGAAGATCGGCGCGAGGAAGCCGAGCGTGATCGCCTCGAACTGCGCCCGGAGCTTCGAATACACCTCTTCGCCCATCGCCTTTCGCGTCAGCACGACGCCGGCCGTGAACGCTCCGATCAGGAAGTGCATGTCGAGCAGCTCGGCGAGCACGGCGAGGAACAGGCCGAACAGGATCACCATCGTGAACTCGGCGTGTCCGACCGCGACGTGGCGGATCCACTTCCCGAGGGCCGGCAGCACGTAGCGACCGGCGACGACGGCGATCACGAAGAACGCGGTGACCTTGACGCCGATCATCAGGAACAGCCAGCCCGTGACGCTCTCGCTCGCCGACAACAGCGACGTCAGCACGGCGAGCAGCACGAGGCTGAGCACGTCGTCGATGACGGCGGCGGCGACGACGATGTTGCCGACCTTGGTGTCGAGAGCGCCGAGATCCATCAGCACCTTGACGGCGACCGGGACCGCGGTCACCGCCAGCGCGACGCCGAGGAACAGGCACTGCGCGAGCTTCCAGTCGGAGTCGGGCAGCCACCACCAGCCGAGCCCGAGCCCGAGCACGAGCGGCAACAGCAGGCCGACGATCGCGACCGGCGCGGCCTGCTTCGCGACGCCGGTGAGGTCCCTCGGCCGCATCTCGATCCCCGCGATCAGCATCAGGAAGAACACCGCGAGGTCGAGCAGCGCGTCGAACGCCCGGTCCTCACCCAGGTCGGCGATCGCGAGATCGGCGTCGGGAAAGAGCTTGACCGCCAGTCCGACGAGGATGCCGCCGACCAGTTCGCCGACCAGCGCGGGCTGGCCGAAGCGCACGGCGATGTCGGCGCACGTCTTCGTGACCAGCAACAGGATCAGCAGGACGTAGAGGACTTCCATGGGCAGACGGGTCGCACTCGGCATGGCCAGGGGCGCGTCTCGCGAGCCGCGCGATCGACCCCTGGGCGACGAGTCCGACCGAGCAGCAGCGTAGCGTCCCGAACCGGAGAATCTGCTTGGCCGCGGCGGCGAGTTCGCGCGGGCCGCGGAGCCGGCGCTCGATCGGCGGCGAACGCGCGCTGCCGCACCGCGGGTGTCGCCGCGTCGAACGCGACGAGCAGCACGCGTTCGAGCTGCGCATCGCGCGCGAGCCGGTCGGCGATCTCGGCCTTCGCGGCGGCCGCGGCGCGCTCTGGCGGGTAGTCAC
>CALKYL010000050.1 GCA_938003515.1 uncultured bacterium | reverse complement strand
CGCGTCGTGCCCATCCCACCACCTACCCGCGCAGCGCAGCGCCTTCACGACCCGGGAACCGACCCCCTCACGTGGCGATGGCGCTTCCCGTCGCCCATTGTAGTGACTCGCCGCTCGAGGTGGCGGCGTCGGACCGCCCGGCGGCTCAGGGCCGCTCGACCTTCATGTAGAAGTTGCGGTCCAGCTCGAGCGACTCCAGCGTTCCGGCGAGCGCGACCTCGGTGGGCTGCTCGCCGATCGTGACGCGCCGCTCCTCGCCGTTGATGCGCAGCAGCACCGGCACGCGGAAGCCGGGCACCACGTCCTGCCACCACACCGAGACCGAGTCGCCCTCGGCCCGATAGCGCAGCACGGGGATGTCCGTCGTGCGCAGGTACTGGTCGAACACGGGCCCGAAGTCGAAGCCGCAGCGCCGGCTGATGCTGGCCTCGATCTCGGCCGTCGTGACGGTCCGGTGCCAGAACTCCTCGTTGAGCCCGCGCAGCATGCCGCGCCACTTCTCGTCGTCGTCGAGCACGTGGCGCATCGTGTGCAGCATGTTGCCGCCCTTGTAGTACATGTCGCCCGAGCCCGAGTGGTTGACCCCGTAGGTGCCGATGATCGGGCGATCGTTGCGGATCAGGGCGCGGCAGCCGATGACGTAGTCCTGCGCCTTCTGTTCGGTGAAGTGGTATTCGACGAACAGGTTCTCCGCGTAGTTGGCGAAGCTCTCGTGGATCCACATGTCGGCGGCGTCCCGCATCGAGATGTTGTTGCCCCACCACTCGTGCGCCGATTCGTGCACCACGATGAAGTCGAACTCGAGGCCGACGCCCGTCCCGCTCAGGTCGCGGCCGCGGTAGCCGTTCTGGAAGCCGTTGCCGTAGGTCACCGAGCTCTGGTGCTCCATGCCGAGGTAGGGCACGACCACCAGCTTGTAGCTGTCTTTGTAGAACGGATACCGGCCGAACCAGTGCTCGAAGGCCGCGAGCGTGCGCGGCACCTCCGCGAACTGCCGCCGCGCCTCTTCCTGCTGGTGCTCGAGCACCCAGTATTCGAGGTCGAGCTCGCCGCCCTCGCCCTCGAACACGGACCGCATGGGGACGTAGTTGCCGATGTTGACGTTGACGCCGTAGTTGTTGATCGGGTTGACGACGCGCCAGTGGAACGTCGCCGTACAGGCCTCGTCGTCCCGGTTGCTCGACTGCAGCCGACCGTTGGCGACCGCGGTCAGCCCCGCGGGCACGGTGACGCGGATGTCCATGCCCCGGTCGGGTTCGTCGTAGCCGTGGTCCTTGTTGGGCCACCAGATGCTGGCGCCGATGCCCTGGCAGGTCGTGGCGATGAAGTGGTTGCCCTTCTCGTCCTTGCGCCACGACAGGCCGCCGCTCCACGGCGGTCGCTGGCTCTGGACCGGCTTGCCCTCGTAGAACACCTGCACGCTCGCCTCGACGTCCGCGGCGAGCTCGGCCGGGAGCGTGATCCACCAGACCTTGCCGTCGCGCTCGAATTCGAGGTCTTGGCCGTCGTGGGCGACGCGCGTGATCGCGAGCGGCGGCTGCAGGTCCACCTGCATGCGGTCGCCGGGCTTCGTGGTCCTGAAGCTGATCGTGTTGCAGCCCTTCAGGCTCCTGGTCTCGGGAAACACCTGCAGCGAGAGCTCGTAGTGCAGGACGTCCCACCACTCCCGTTCGGGCGTGATGGAGCCGCGCAGCTGGTCCTGCCGCGTGAAACCTGCGGGGATCGGCGGCTCCTGCGCGGCGCACGGCGCCAGCAGGGCCAGCGGGGACAGCGGCGCCAGCAGGGACAGCGGCGCCAGCGGGATCAGGACGCGGACGAACGGCAGGTCGAGGAAGCGGTGCATGGGATCTTCGCCGGCAGGGCGGCCCGCGATCATAGGCAGCGTGCGTGCCGGCCGGCCCGGGCAATCGTGCCGCTCACTGCCGCGCCGCCGGCAGCCGGAGGTTGAAGTGCAGCGCCGCCAGCCGCAGCAGCACGATCGTCACCGCCCCGGCCCAGAGCGCGACGTCGACGCCGACGACGGTCTCGCGCAGCAGCAGGTAGACCCAGCAGCCCGCGAACGCGCAGCTCGCGTAGAGCGGTGTCGTCGGCCGGAACAGCCGCGGCACCTCGTTGCACGCGATGTCGCCGAGCACGCCGCCGAAGGTGCCCGTCATCACGCCGAACAGGGACGCGAGGAACGGCGTGACCACGAACGCCTCGGTGCGGATGGCGACGCCGGCGCCGGCGATGCTGAACAGCGCCATGCCGAGCGCGTCCGGGTAGTTGAGCCAGCTCTCGAGGCGCCGCGGCAGGCGCGGCAGCAGCGAGCCCACGATGGCGATGCCGAACGCGATCAGCACGTAGTGCTCGTTCGCGATCCAGAACAGCGGCTCGCGGTCGAGCAGCACGTCGCGCAGCGTGCCGCCGCCGAACGCGACCAGGAAGGTGATCGAGCAGGCGCCCACCATGTCGAGCTGCTTGCTGCGGGCCAGAAGTACGCCGAACAGGGCCGCGGCGATGACGGCCATCAATTCGAGCGCCTGGAGCATGCCGCTATGCTGGCAGAACGGCCGCGGCGGGCAAGGCGGCCACCGACATCCATGATCCGACACGCAATCCGTTCGTTCGTCGCTGTCGCGGCCCTGCTTCCGGCCGGCGCACAGCAGGGGCCCGACCCGGTGATCCTGATCAGCCGCGCCGAGGCGCTGCTCGAGAAGGCAGACCAGGGCGGGAAGGAGGAAGCGACGCTCCTGCTCTGGGATGCGCTCGCCGAGCTGCACGCGCGCGGGGACGGTGCGCTGCAGGACGCGGCGCGGCGTGCCGCCCTGGTCCTGCTCGAGGCGCACGACCCGCTCGATGGGCAGCGCCGGCGCGTATGGCGCGAAGTGGCCGACGAGCAGGTGGCGATCGCCCGGCGCTATCGCACCCGCAAGTGGTACGAGATGGCCGAAGACCGTCTGCGCGTGGCCGAGCTGTTCGATCCGGCGGCTACCGAGAAGGAGCGGCGCCTGCTGGCGGCGAAGCGGCCGGCGGCCGGTGCCTCGCAGCCGGCGTCACCGCCGGGCGGGGGCGACGGGGCGACCCGGCCCCTGACGGAGCTGCTGCGGCGCGAGAACACGCAGTTCGTGTCCCAGACCTGGCGCGAGACCCCGGCCTATCTCGAGGTCGACGGCAGCAAGGCCTCGGTGCCGAAGCTGGCGGAGTGGGTCTGCGAACGTCGCCACGAGAACGACGCGATCGTAGTGGAGCTGGGGCCGGCCGAGTCGGGCAAGGGCTGGAACGCCGCCCTCGGCGTCGGTCTGCGCGTGCTCGATGGCACCAACCACTTCAGCGGCTATCGCTGCTACTGCCAGTGCTGGCCCGCGCGCAAGGCGATCCTGCTGACGATCTGGGAGGTCCACGGCATGGAGCTGAAGAAGATCGCCGAGAGCAGCGTCGAGGCCGAGAGTACGGCGGACGGCTTCCATCGGCTCGCCGTGCACGTCGTCGACGATCGCATACGGCTGCAGATCGACGGCCAGCCCGCCGCCGAGGGCGTCGCGCGCGCGCCGGTGCGGGGCTCCGTCGGGACGCCGGCGGGCAAGAACGACAACGATTCGTGCGCGGTGCGCTTCCGCAACTTCCGCATCGAGCCGCTGCCGTCGGAGCAGCCGAGCGACGATGACCTGCGCCAGCAGGCGGCCGAGCAGCGCCAGCACGCGGTCACGGCCGCGATCGAGCGGGCCCGGCAGCTGATGGCCGACAAGCAGGGCGAGTCGGCGGCTCGTTCGCTGCGCGCCGCGCTCGGCGAGCTGGATCAGCTGCCGGACGGCGTGCTGCGCGACAACCTCGAGGCGTCGATCCTGCAGATGCTGCGCAAGGCCGACCCGATCGATCCGCAGGGCAGGAAGGCGGCGGCCTCGTGCGCCGAAGCGCTGGGCCGGCTCGCTGACGGCTACGCCGAGGATGGTCGGTTGCGGCTGGCGCTGGCCCTGGTCGAGCAGGCGGCCGGCTTCGATCGCGACGGACAGGCGGAGCGGCTCGCGGCGATCTCCGGCGCGGTCCGCGACTGGAACCTCGCCCAGGCGGCCGCGCGCAGCAGCGAGCTGCAGCCGCCCGACGACGACGGCGCCCTGCTGCGGCAGTGGTTCGGGAACGGGCGGCTGCTCGACAGTCGACGCCAACCGTGGGTGGTGGAGGGCCCGGCGGCGCGCGTCGAGGACCTCGAGGGCTTCACGGCCCTGATGCCCGAGACCGGCGTCGTGACCGAAGGCTCGTTCGGCGTGCACGTGCGTCTGCCCGCGAAGGGCAGCTACGCGGGGGTCTGCTTCGACGTCGCGGGTCCGCACGACTACGCGGTGGCGTTCCTGACCCGCGGCGACAAGCAGCTCACGCTGGTGGCGTCACGCTACGTCAACGGTCGCTGGACGAAGCTGCGCAGCGAGCGCGTCGCGGTCGATCCGTGGCGGCTCGACGGGTGGTTCGGCATCGACCTCGAGATCGACGCACGGGCCGTGGAGGTCCGGGCGGCGGGGGGCGGGTTCGCGATCGAACGCAAGCTGCTCGGCGCCGCCAGCGGACGCTTCGGTCTGTGCGCCGGCAACTCGGGTCCGGGGCCGGTGACGCTCGAGCTGCGAGCGCTGCGGGTCGCGGTGAAGGGCAAGTAGCGTCCGCGCCCGCCGGTGCGTCGGGCCGTCGCCGAGCTCAGCGGCCCCGCCGGCCCGCCGCGCCGGCAGCGAGCATGGGCAGCAGCTCGCGGATCGCGCGCTCGAGGTCGTCGATGTGGATCGGCTTCGCGACGTAGCCGTCCATGCCCGCCGCCAGACACTGCTCGCGGTCTCCCTGCATGGCGTTCGCCGTCAGGCGGCTAGGTGAGACAAGCAGCGGTTCCGGCGCCCCTAGAGCCCCGCCACCGACC
>CALKYL010000049.1 GCA_938003515.1 uncultured bacterium | reverse complement strand
CTTCGTCGACGGTCGCTGGCCACACGGCTTCGTGCCCCGGCCGGACGCGGCGGCGTTCCTCGCGCGCGCCCTGGCCACCGGCCGCTTCGTCGACCGCGACGAGGCCGAGGCCAACCCGGCCTGGAAGCAGTGGATCCCCTACTGCGTGCTGCGCTGCGGCGACTGGTCGCCCGGAGCCGAGGGCGCGCGGGGCGGGGACCGCGGCGTGCTGCTCGTGCAGCGCACCCGCGGGCAGCGGGAGACCCGGCTGCACGAGTCGTGGTCGATCGGGCTCGGCGGCCACGTCGAGCCGGCCGATGCGCCGGGCGGCGACGGCGCTCCGGCGGCGCCGGACGCCGCGTCGTTCTTCGCCTCGGCGCTGCGACGGGAACTCGCCGAAGAGCTTTTTCTGCCCGAGGATGCGTTCGAGCTCCCCGAGCCGCAGCTGGTCGGGCTGATCAACGACGACAGCACGGCGGTCGGCCGCGTGCACGCGGGACTGGCGTATCGCCTCGACCTGCCGCTGCCCCTGGGCCGGGCGCGGGAATGCGTCGGGATCCGTGAAATCTCGAAGATGCGCGGGGGGTTTGCCTCCCTTGTCGAGGTCGCGAAACTGTGGCAAGATCGCGCCCAGTTCGAGTCCTGGTCGCGTTTCTTCATCGAGGCCGAAGTGCTCGGTGCCATGGGCGGTAGATCCTGGAATGGCCCGACTTCGGTGACGGACCTGGCTGGCCTCGACACGTGACTCGGCCCACCTGATTCTCCCCTGTTTGCAGGCGGTCCGAGCACAGCCCGGCAGTAACCCCATCCGACGAACCACAGCGGATCCGGAATCCGCGAACCCCGCAGCACCGCCTCAGGATTGCGCTGCGCAGGAGATCGATCCATGTCCACCAGGCAAGCCGCACGCCCTACTCGCGACGAAGTCTACGACCTGCTGATGAACGCCCGCCAGGCGGACTGGGTCGAACTGTCCCTCGAGGACGGCCGCGCCATGTCCGGGGCGATCATCTTCAACGAGTTCAAGGGGACCGGCCGCCTGATCAACGTGGATGAAGAGTTCAGCTTCGACTTCAACGTCGACCAGATCGTCAACGTCAAGATCTGACGCGTCCTCGGGCTGGCTGGCCGCTGCGTGGCCGCCACGGCGCACGCTGCGCATCGCCCGGCGGGGTCGGGAAGGCGTTCCGGGTTGGCCCCGTTCCGGGTTGGCCCCCAGAAGTTCCCGGTGATGACCGCCACGGTTTCCGCCGTGAGGGCCCCAACCCGTGACGGCCCCCCCTCCGTCACGCAGCCCTTCGACCGGGACATCGAGGCCGCGAAAACGGCGCCGCCGGCCCGGAGGCCGACGGCGCCTGAAACCTCGGTGCTCCGTCGCGCGGCCGTTTCCGGCCAGCGCCACAGAGTGACCAGAGTCGGACCACCCGGGTGCCTGGTCCAGGTGGCCCGTGCTGTCGGTCCCTCCCTTGGTGACCGCCCAACACCCCCGGGAAGCTACTTCGCGGTCCGGCCGGTGCCAAGGACTTTTTGACGCGCCGCAACGACACCTAGCGGTCCGGCGCGCAGCCCAACCCAACCGGTGGCTCCGTCAAGAAGCCACGCTCCGGGCCGGCAGCACGATCCGGAACGTCGTTCCGTGGCCGAGTTCGCTCTCGACCTCGATGCGGCCCTGGTGCCGCTCGACGATGCCGTGGCTGATCGCGAGCCCGAGGCCGGTGCCCTTGTCGACGTCCTTGGTCGTGAAGAACGGGTCGAACACCTTCTCGAGGTGCTCGGGCGCGATCCCGGCGCCGTAGTCGCGCACCCGGAGCACGACCTCGACGCCCTGGCCTTCGCACGACAGCTCGACCAGGCCGCCCCGGGTCGAGGCGTCCTTCGCGTTGAGCAGGATGTTGATCAGCACCTGCAGGAGGTGGTTCGGCGAGCCCTGCACGACCACGCCCGACGGCGGCGCCGCCGACACCTCGAGCCGCACGTCCGCGGCGCCGAACGGCACGCGCACGAGGTCGGCCGCCTCGCGCAGCAGCCGCTCGAGGTCGATCGGTCGCAGCTCGAACGGCGTCTCGCGCGAGAACTGCAGCAGCCCGGCGGTGATCTGCGCGATGCGGCGCGTGTGCTTGTCTACGACGTCCAGCTCGGCGAGCAGCTTGTCGGGCGCGTCGCCGTCCTCTACGCGGTAGCGCAGGATCCGGACCTTGTTGCGGATCACGCCGATCGGGTTGTTGATCTCGTGGCTGACGCCCGCGGCCAGCGTGCCGACCGAGGCCAGCTTCTCGCTGAGCGCGAGGTGCCGGCCGAGGCGCACCAGCTCGCGCTCCTGCCGGCGGAGGCGCGCCAGGACGTTCGCGACGAAGTAGATCGAGAACGCGAGCGTCGTCGCGTAGGCGAACACGAGGAGCCACAGGCCGAGCGGCTCGATCGCGAACAGGTCGAACAAGCCGATCGCGAGCTCGTGGTGCGGCAGCCATCCCGCGCGCTCGGAGAAGCCCAGCCCGATCAACAGCGCGATGCTCGCGACCGCGACGACGACCGCGGCGCGCACCGACAGCACCAGCGCGGCGATGAACGCGTGGAACAGGTAGAACAGCGCGAGCGGGTTGGTGATGCCGCCCGAGAAGTGCAGCAGCGCGGTCAGGATCGCGAGGTCGACGGCGATCTGCAGGTAGACGTGGCGGCGCACGGCCTCGACGCGGCTCCGCTGCAGCGCGCGGAAGCCGAGGATGTAGAGCCCGTCGACGAGCACGATGCCCGCGCCGAGCAGATACAGCGGCCACGGATCGGCGAACAACCCGAACACGTGCGTCGCGAGCGCGCAGAGCCAGATCACCGCGGCGGCCACGACGAGCCGCAGCCGGTTGAACCACGCGACCTGCGACAGCAGGGAGTCGAGCTCGCGCGCCTCGTCGGGCAGCAGCAGGTTCGCCCGGGGTGCCGCGGCGGCCTCGCTCAATCGCGAGCCCTCGACTCGTACTCTGTGCGCGCGTAGCGCCACGCGGCCAGCAGCAGGCAGGTGCCGAGGAACCACAGCAGGTTCGTCAGCGGCTCGCCGATGTCGTCGGGCCGGAACTCGCGCTCCGCCGGCCACAGGATGCGCGCCAGGCGGCCGTCGGGCTCGACCCGGTCGAGCACCATGCGACGCAGCGGGTCGGTGATCGTCAGCTGGCGGAAGCCGGCGGACACCGGCAGGTTGGCGGCGAGCATCTGCACGCCGACGACGAAGAACGCGGCCCACGCCAACGGCCGCCGGAACGTGGCGCCGAAGAACATCGCCACCGCCGCGTACGCCGCGCCGCCGAGCGTCAGCACGAGCGCGAACGCGGCGAACAGCGAGAGGTCGACGCCGTCCGGCCACAGCTGCCCGTGCGCGCCGACCGCGACGAGCAGGATCGCCGCGCCGCCGACCCCGATCAGCGCCGACGCCGCGACGACCGCCAGCCACTTGCCGAGCAGCAACGGCACGCGGCCGATCGGCCGCAGGAACAGATACTGGCTCGTGCGGTCCTCGAGTTCGCCGTGCACCGCCTGCACGCCGAGATAGAGCGTCGACCACGGCACCACGACGGTGCCGAGCACCCACCACGCCAGCAGGCAGTAGAGCGTGCGGCCGTCGAGCCGCTCGTGCGCCCGGGCGGCGAGCACGAACGCGAGCGCGCCGAGCGCGCCGAGCGCGAGGGCGACCAGCCAGCCGAAGCGGCGGTGGCGCAGCAGCAGCAGCGTCTGGCGCCCGGACTCCAGGGCGGTGCCGACGACGCCGAGCCCGCTCGGCGGGGCACCGGGCTGTTCGCTGGCCCTCATTCGACCAGGTACCCGAACACGGACGCGAGGTCGTCGTCGAGCGGAACCACCTCGTGGATGCCGCCGCCCCAGCCGACGGCGAGCGCCGTCAGGCGTTCGTAGAACGTCGGCTGGCCGGCGAGCGACAGCTCGAGCGCGTCGCCGACGAGCGTGACGCCCTCGACCTCGGGCCACCGGAGCAGCTCGGCGCCGAGCTCGCGCGGTCGGGCGCCCGACAGACGCAGCCGGTGCGGCCGCGCCGGCATGCGCTCGCGCAGCTCGCCGATGCGGCCGTCGGCGAGCAGCCGTCCCTGGTGCACGAGCACGACGCGGTCGACGACCGCCTCGAGCTCGTGCAGCACGTGGCTCGACACCAGCACGCCGACGCCGCGCGTCGGCAGCGCCCGGATGGTCTCGGACAGCTCGGCGCGCGCGACCGGGTCGAGGCCGGTCATCGGTTCGTCGAGCAGCAGGAAGCGCGGCCGGTGCGCGAGCGCCTGGCCGAGCCGCACGCGCTGGCGCATGCCCTTGCTGTACTCCCGGATCGGCCGGTGCATGTTCTCGCCCAGCCCCAGCTCGACGAGCACCTGCTCGGCGCGGGCGCGCGCGTCGCGCAGGCCGAAGCCGTGGAAGCGCAGCATCCAGGCGACGAACGCGGTCCCCGACAGCGGCTCGTACAGCGGGTCGAAGTCCGGGGGGAAGCCGATGTCCGGGCGCGCCGCGCGCGAGCCGCGTACGTGCGCGCCGACGCGGACCTCGCCCTGGCTCGGCGCGAGCAGCCCGACGGCGAGCTTCATCAGGGTCGACTTGCCGACGCCGTTCTTGCCGACGAGTCCGACGACCTCGCGGCCGACTTCGAAGCTGACGTCGAGCAGCGCTGCGACGGAGCCGTACCACTTGGTCACGCTCTCGAAGCGCAGCGCGGGGTGCGCGGTGGCCGCCGGCGCGGGCGCGGGCGCTTCAGCGGTCACTGCAGCGCCTCCGTGACGCGCATGCGCCGGCGCGCGAGCACGAACAGGGCGGCCGCGAGCGCGGCCAGGGTCACGAACGCCCCCGGAACCGAGGCGTCCCGCTGGGACAAGCCGGTGATCCAGCGCACGACGACGCCGCCGGCGATGCAGGCGAC
>CALKYL010000048.1 GCA_938003515.1 uncultured bacterium | reverse complement strand
GCCAGCTCGATGGAGCACGAGCCGTCCGCGCCGGTGCGCGTCGCCGAACCGCCGTCGGGCACGACGTCCGCGCCGACGAGCAGGAACCCCATCGTGTCGAGCACGCGTCCGGCGCGTGTGGCTCGCGCCTCCGCCACCGGCTTCGAAGGGGAGCTGCGACGCACGACGACCGGCTGCTGCTGTGTGGCAGCGGACGGCGCGCGCGAGCGCTGGCCCGGGTCGAGACGCAGGTCGCCGCGCCACGCGAACAGCGAGAGCAGCGCGACGCCCCATGCCGCGACGGCGATCGACGGCCTCCGGAGCACTTCTCGCATCATCGCCGCAGTATAGGCGAAAGCGCCGCCGAGGCCCGCCGTCAGCGCGCGACCCGCGGCACCGGCACGTCCAGCACGGTCACGAGCCCGGGCCGGGACGCGACGACGCCGTGCACGTTGTTGACCAGGATCGCCGCCGTCGCCTGGTCGCCGGGGATGCCCTCGGGGAAGCGCAGCTGGATCGGCGGCACGCTCTCGAGCTCGACCGTGTCGTGCGGGTCCGGGGCGCCGACGTACATCGCCAGGTCGAGGTGCACGACGGTGCGCTTGCCGATGTAACCGAAGCCGTGGTTCCGGATGCCCGCGACCTCGCCCTCCTTGACGACCAGGAACGGCGTCTTGTGGTCCTCGGGCGCGAGCACCGGCTCGACCGTGTGCTCGATGCGGTCGACGGCGAAGCCGAGCCCGCGGGCGACCAGCGCGACCGACTCGCGCATCCCGATGTGGCCGAACTTGCCCGTGTCGAGCTGCTTGTGGAACTCCGACTTGGTCAGGCCGGCGCCGACCTTCTTCTGCAGCGGCTGCCGCCGGGTCGCGGCGTCGACCACGCGCACGCACTTGACGGCCTGCACGTCGAACGCCACCGCCGACGCGATCACCGCCAGGAAGTCCATGGCGTAGCCGGGGTTGACGCCGGTGCCCAGGATCGTGGCGCCGCCGGCCTTGGCGGCGGCGTCGAGCTCCGCGGCGAGCTCCGGGTGCTGGTGGTCGGGCACCAGCAGCTCCTCGGTCGACGACACGACGTCGATGCCGCGCTCGGCCAGGGTCAGCAGCTGGTCCTTGATCGCGGGCAGGAAGCTCGACGTGCAGTGCAGCACCGCGTCGGGCTTCAGCCGGTCGAGCGCCTTCTTGGCGTCGGCCTCGACCTGGATGCCGGTCGTGCGGCCGAGCTCCAGCAGGTCGCCGAGGTCCTTGCCGACCTTGGCCGGGTCGACGTCGACGGCGCCGACGAGCTGCAGCGTCGACTTCTGCAGCGCGAGCCGGGCGGCCGCCATGCCGATGGGGCCGAGGCCGAACGAGACGACGCGGACTGGGTTGCTCATGGGTCGGGCGGAGCGAGGCATGCTAGGCAACCCGGCGGCCCGACTCCAGCGCGGGCAGCGGCCGCGGTCGAACGGCACGCGCATCGGCTGCTCGAAGCGCCGCTCGCGACCCTGCTGCCCGATCGGCACGACGCGCCACCGCACGGGACGGCGAACGCGCTGCCAGGCGGTCAAGACCAGGGCGCATCGCGGCGCCGCGGCGGCGGCGCCGCGCGCCGTTCAGCGCGGCTCTAGCCGCAGCACCGCGTCCGCGAAGGCCGCGCCGATGCCGGCCATGGTCCTGGCACAGCCGAAGTAGTGGTAGGCGGCGTTCGACGCGCCGCGGCGCCACGTCGCCTCCTGCTCGTCGGTCAGCGTCTCGCGGCGGAACTGCTCGATGCGCGCGTCGAGTCGGGCCTTCGTCAGCCGCTCTCCTTCGGGCGCCTCTTCGTTGTCGCGCCTGAGGCGCCGCGCGAAGCCGTCGACCTCGGCGCGCCGGTCTGCGATCGCCTGCAGCTCCATCGGCCAGAACGGCGCCGTCTCGACCGCGACGACGCTGCCGCGGAACCCGTGCATCGCGGCCGGTCGCGCCATCGCCGCGCGGAAGTTCGCGTGCACGCGGCGCACGCCCTCGGGCTCGCCCTCGATCGGCCCGCCGACGCCCATGACGCCGATCACGAACGGCAGCCCGGGCGTCTCGAGATCCCGGCGCACGTCGCGGATCAGGTGCGCGAGGCACTCGGTGTAGGCGTCGTAGCCGCCCGGCCGGTCCCGTTCGGGGTACTCGCCGCGGTCGACCATGTCGTTCCAGCCCTGGAACCAGACGAAGCCGCAGAGCTCGTAGCCGGCGGACGGGTCGTAGTCGGGGCACACCGCGGCGGGATCGGCGAGCACGCGGCGCACGTGCTCGATCATCGCGCGGTAGTAGCGACCGGTCGCCGCCGTGCGCGCGGCCTTCGCCGCCTCGACGTCGGCGCCCCGCTGCTCGAGCTGCGCCAGCTGCGCCGCCGAGTGCACCGACGGACCGGCGGACGGCGGACGGAAGTCCGTGTGCAGCGACTTGCCGCCCCACGCGGTCTTGATCAGGAGCACCGGACCGCCGCCTGCTTCGGCGACGCGGATGCCGAACGCCAGCTCGGGCCCGATCTTGCCGTCGCTGCGCGCGGGGTCGCGGCGCGCCCCGAACCCGGCCGTCAGCCGGCCGGTGACCGCTTCGTCGCCGTCCTTGCCCTGCGTCAGGTACGAGATCCACACCCCGTCGATCACGCGCGGGGTGCCGTCGGGCTGCTGCATCTTCGCGAGCAGCGGCGCGGTCGCCGGATCGTCGGCGAGGTAGCCGAACGTCTCGACCCGGGCGTGGCCCTGCATGTTCGACTGGCCCGCGAGCACGTAGACGCGCAGCCGGTCGGCGCGCGGCTGCGCCCGCGCGCGCTCCCGATGCTGCGCGAGGTGCCGCTCGAGGTACTTCGCCCGGTAGGGATGGTCGTCGAAGCGCACCGGGGCGTCCGTGAAGCGCGGGTCCCCGGTCGCGGCGAGGTGCGCGACGAGGCGTTCGCGCAGCGAAGCGACGGTGGCCGCGTGCGCGGGATCGGCCGCGAGGTCGTGCACCTGCCACGGGTCGGCGCCGCAGTCGTACAGCTCGACGGCCGGGCGCCGGCCGAAGCACAGCCGGTGGAAGTGCAGGAGCTCCGGGTCGTCGCGGCCGGCCATCAACAGCCGCTTGGTCGGGCCGTCGTCGCAGTCGGTGAGCCGCCCGGCCGGGTGCGTGGCGCCCTCGGGCACGCCGGCCGGCCAGCGCTCCGGCTCGAGGTTGAGGATCAGCAGCCAGTCGGCGGTGCGGATCGCGCGCGACGGGTAGCCGGCGAGCGACGGCATCGCCTGCGCCGGCGTGTGGCGTTCGCGCCCGAACACGACGCCGTCGCGCTCCGCGGGCGGGCACGCCTCCATCGCGACGAGGAGCGGCAGCAGGCTCCGGCCGGTCATCGCGTCGGGAACCGGCACGCCCGCGGCCTCGAGGAACGTCGGCGCGAGGTCGGTCAGCGAGACGAACGCCGACTCGGTGCGGCCGGGCCGGTCGATGCGCGCCCAGCGCACCACCAGCGGCACGCGCGCGCCGAGGTCGTACAGGTTGCCCTTGCCGCGCGGGAACGGCATGCCGTGGTCGCCGGTCACGACGACGATCGTGTCGTCGAGCAAGCCGTCGCGCTCGAGCAGCTCGAGGGCCGTGCCGACGTCTCGATCCCACCGCGCGACCTCGTGGTAGTAGTCGGCCACGTCGGAGCGCACCTCGGCGCGATCGGGCCAGCACGCCGGCAGCTCGATCGCCGCGAGGTCGATGCCGCTCGCGTGGCCGCTGCCCTCTTCGTAGCCGCGGTGCGGATCGGAGGTGCCGAACCAGAAGCAGAAGGGCTTCTGCGGGTCGCGTCCGGCGAGGAAGCGCTCGAACGTGCCGCCGGGTCCGCACGGGTGGCCTTCGTAGCCGCCGGCGCCGGCGTCGCCGGGCCCCCACGCCTTGCGCCAGTGCCCGATCTCGTAGCCGGCGAGGCGCAGCAGCGACATGAAGTTCGGGTGCGCGACGTCGAGCGTGCTGTGCAGGTTGGCGCCCTCGCCGAGCCGCCAGAACTGCTGCCCCGTGAGCACGGCGTTGCGCGACGGCGTGCACGACGGGCTCGAGACCCACGCGTGGTCGAACAGCACGCCCTCGCGGGCGAGGCGGTCGAAGGTCGCCGTCGCGACGACGCGGTCGCCGAGCGCGCCGGCGTGTGGCCAGCCCCAGTCGTCGGCCATCGCGAACAGGATGTTGGGCCGGCGCGGCGTCTGTCCTCCCTGCGCCGGGGGGCGCGGCTGGAGCAGTGACACCACACAGAGGGCCGCGAGCAGCCAGCGCAGGGTCGGCACCATGCCGCGAGGGTAGCCGACGCCGTCGGTCAGCGGATCGCTTCGAACACGACTCCCGACAACCGCCAGGCCGACGACGACAGCTCGTGCGCGACCAGCGCCTGCGCGCCCAGGACGAAGCCGCTGAGGCTCGGAGTCGACGGCAGCGTCCACACGGCGCTCGGCTGGCTCGGCGGCAGCGGGAGCACCGCGAGCGGCACCAGCGTCGCCAAGTCGAGACGCAGCGGGCCGAACGGCGTCGCGACGGCACCGGGCGTGGCCGGCGGCAGGCCGAGCACGGGCAGCGCGAACGGCACCGCGCCCGCCGGGCCGCCGATCGCGGTGACCTCGAAGGCCGCCGCGCTGCCGGGCACGAGCAGCTGCAGGTTCCGCTGGTGGCGGTGCAGGTTGGCGAGCACCCGGTCGGGGCCCGCGTCGGCTTCGATCAGGTCGAGGTCCGCGTCGCCGTCGACGTCGACGAACACCATCGCGTTCGTGCTGCGTGCGTCGGCCGGCAGCGCCGCGGCCTGGCTGACGAAGAAGCCGCCGCCGAGGTTCTCGAACAGCCGCGGCGCGACGTCGTATCCGCCGAGCACGAAGTCGACGTCGCCGTCGCCCTCCAGGTCGCCGGCCGCGATGGCCCGCACGTCGAGGCTGCCGAGCGGGATCGGCGCCGACAGGAAGGAGCCGGAGCCGTCGTTGCGATACAGCCAGCTGCGCGGGTCGAGCGGCGGAGACGCGACGTTGCCGACGAGCAGGTCGAGGTCGCCGTCGCCGTCCAGGTCGGCGAACGCGGCCGCGATCGAGGCGTGCGCGGTCGGCGGCAGCGCGCCGGATGCGACGGTGAAGACGCCGCCCGCGTTGCGCCAGAGCTGGTTCGGCCCCGATCCGCCGGTGGCGACCGCGACGACGTCGGGGTCGCCGTCGCCGTCGACGTCGCCGACGGCGCGCGGGCTCGCGAAGGCGTTCGGCGGCAGCGCCGCGGCGCTGACGTCGGCGAACTGGCCGGCGCCGTCGTTGTCCAGCAGGCGGGCGCCGTTGGCGTCGCCGAACAGCAGGTCGAGGTCGCCGTCGCCGTCCCGATCGAGCACCAGCACGGCGAACGTCGAGCCGATCGCCGCCGGCAGCGCGGTCGCGGTCACGTCGGTGAACACGCCGCTGCCGTCGTTGCGGAACAGGCGGTTCTGCGCGCCGCCGGACAGGCCGAAGCAGACGTCGAGGTCGCCGTCCGCGTCGAAGTCGCCGAGCGCGACGCTCGCGTAGAGACCGTTCGGCCAGACCGGGTTGCTCGCGCGGGCGGCGAAACGGCCGGCGCCGTCGTTCCAGAGCAAGGACGTGCGGCCGCCGAGGATCGAGAAGTTCTGGCCCGCCACGACCAGGTCCGGCGTGCCGTCGCCGTCGAGGTCGCCGGCCGCGACGCCGTTGCTGACCGCGGTCCGATACGGAACCGCCGAGCCCTCGACGTCGGCGAAGGTGCCGCCGTCGTTCCAGTAGAGCCGCTGGCGATAGAACGTGGAGAACACGTAGTCGTCGTCGCCGTCCCCGTCGACGTCGGCGACGACGGACGACGTCGCCACCGTGTCGTTGTCGGGCAGCGTCGCCGACGCGTCGGAGAACACGCCCGCGCCGTCGTTCCGCAACAGCGAGTGCCCGAGCCGGTTGCCGAACAGCATCGTGCGCACGTGACCGACGAGCAGGTCGAGGTCGCCGTCACCGTCGACGTCGCTCAGGTGCAGGCTGCTGGTCCAGTTGTCGAGCGACGGCATCGACGTCGCCGTCACGTCGACGAAGGCGCCGGTGCCGTCGTTGCGCCAGAGCCGGTCCTGCCGCAGGGTCGGGTTCGAAGACTGGCTGCCGACGACGACGTCCTGGTCGCCGTCGCCGTCGACGTCACCCGCGACGAGCGCGAACGACCGCGGCGCGGTCGTCGGCAGCGGCGCGGTCGCGAACGTCGTGCCCTGATTGCGCAGGAGCCTCGGTGGCGCGTTCCACGAGCCGACGAGCAGGTCGAGGTCGCCGTCGCCGTCGCAGTCGAAAGGGAGCAGCTGGTTGGCGCCCTGGCCGCTGCCGCCGACGGCGCCGAGCCACTGCGCGGTGGCCTCGGAGAAGCGACCGGTGCCGTCGTTGACGAACAGGCGTTCGCTGCTGCCGAAGCCGATGCCGTCCGCGAACACGAGGTCCAGGTCCAGGTCGCCGTCGACGTCGAAGAGCGCGACGGCGGAAGCGCCCGCAGCAGGCGCCGACAGGAAGCCGGCCGGCGCGTCGAAGAGCGTGCCGTTGTTGTTGAGCAGCAGGAACGGGCCGCTGTTCGTCGCCCAGACGACGTCCTCGAGCCCGTCGCCGTTCACGTCGCCGACCGCGAAGCCCGTCGTCTGTTCGCTGCGCACCAGCGAGCCGGCCGGACCCGCGGTGAACGTGCCGAAGCCGTCGTTGCGCCAGACCGCGCTCGGCTCGGCGAAACGGCCGACGAGCAGGTCGCGATCGCCGTCGCCGTCGACGTCGATCGTCGCCAGCGCCCAGACCTCGTCGAGCGGAGCGGGCAGGTGGGCGCGGCGCAGCTCGGCGAACAGCTGCTGCGAGGGCAGCGCTGCGGCGAGGAGCAGCGCGGCGAACGGACCGGTCGGCGAGAGGGCCATGAGGCAGACGTTGTCGTTACGGGAAAGGAGCGGTGCCGGCCGGGCGCGACGCGGGACGCGACGTCAGCGTAGCCGGCCGTCGGGACGTGCGGGTCCGCTCCGGTCGCAGCGCGGGTGCAAGGCGCGTGCCGACCGCGGCCTACGCGACGATCTCGGCGACCGCGCCGGCGTCGACGTGCCAGCGGCGCGTCAGCCGCACCGTGTCGAGCATGCGCCGGTCGTGCGTGACCAGCAGCAGCGTGCCGTCGAACGCGTCGAGCGCCTGCTCGAGCTGCTCGATCGCCTCGAGGTCGAGGTGGTTGGTCGGCTCGTCGAGCACCAGCAGGTTGACGCCGCGCGCCTGCAGCAACGCGAGCGCCGTGCGCGTGCGCTCGCCGGGCGACAGCGACGCGGCCGAGCGCTCGAGCAGCGCCGTGCCGATGCCGAACTTGGCGAGCAGCGTGCGCACGTCGGCGGTCGTCCAGTCCGGCAGGTTGCGGCCGAACGCGTCGAGCACCGGCGCCTCGTCGACGAACGCCACGCGCGCCTGGTCGATCTCGCCGACGACGAC
>CALKYL010000047.1 GCA_938003515.1 uncultured bacterium | reverse complement strand
AGCCGCAGCTCCGCGTCGAGCGTGTCGAGTCGCAGCCGCGCGTCGCCCAGCGGCGCCAGTCCGGCGGCGCGCTCCCGCGCGGCGTCGAGCGCGGCGCGCGCTTCGTCGAAGCGGCCGAGCTTGATCAGCAGGGTCACGCAGTTCCCCATCGAGTTGACGGTCTCGAAGTGCGTCGGCCCGCGGACCTCGGTCGAGATGCGCACGATGCGCCGCTGCTCGCGGAGCGCCTCCTCGATGCGTCCCATCGCCGACAGCAGGTTCGCGTAGTTGTTCATCGACACCAGCGAGCCCGGGTTCTGCTCGCCGTGCTTGGCGACGCACAGGTCGAGCTCGCCGGCGATCAGCGGCTCGGCCTCGGCGTACCGGCCCCACGTGTAGTACAGCAGCCCGAGGTTCGCCATCGACGCCAGCGTGTGGTCGTGGTCCGGGCCGAGCTTCTCGCGGCGGACTTCGAAGACCTCGCGGAGCACCGCCTCGGCCTCGACGCGTTCGCCGAGGTTGATCAGGACGAGCCCGAGGTTGTTCGCCGCGGTCAAGGTGTCGTCGTGCTCGGGCCCGAACGCGCTGCGCGAGATCGCCAGGATCTCGCGGCCCATGCTCGCGGCGTCCCGCAGGCGGTTCTGGTTGCGGTAGACGATCGCCAGCACCCGCCGCGTCAGGATGCGGTCGGCGGCGTCGGCCGCGCTGTGCGCGCGGTGCAGCTCGATCGAACGCAGCAGGTGCCGCTCGGCCTCCTCCAGGGCGCCGAGCCGGCGGTAGGTGTCCCCGAGCGTGGTGCGCACGGCGGCCTCCACCAGCGGCTGGTCCGGGAACCGCCCCTCGATGCGCGCGGAGGCCGCGTCGAGCACCTCGCGCATCGTCGCGTCACGCCCGACGCGGCCCGGAGCGACCGCGGCGAGCAGGTCGTCGTTGAGGAACCCGAGCACGGCCTGCCGGATGCCGAGCTGCAGCTCGGCGGTCTCCTTGGCGGCCGTGGCGCGCGCGGCGCTCTCGTCGGCGACGCCCTTGAGCCACAGACTCGCGAAGAGGCCGAGCGCGAGCGACAGCAGCGCCAGCGCGGCCGCGGCCGCCGCCGCGCGGTTGCGCTTGACCCACTTCTGCAGTTCGGCGAGCGCGCCGGTGCGGTGGGCGCGCACGACGCGGTCCTCGAGGAACGCGCGCAGGTCGTCGCCGAGCTCCTGCACCGAGCCGTAGCGCTGCTCGGGGTCACGGGCCATGGCGCGTTCGCAGATCGCGACCAGCTCCTCGGGCACGTCGCGCGCCTGCTCCCGCACCGCGGACGGAGGGCCCGAGCGCGCGGCGTCGAGCAGCTGCTGCCAGGTCGTCGAGCGGCTGTCCGCATAGGGCATGCGGCCGGCCAGGAGGTGGTAGAGCATCGCGCCGATCGCGAACACGTCCGCGCGGGGCCCGATGGCGTCGCGTTCGCCGCGCGCCTGCTCCGGCGCCATGTAGGCCGGCGTGCCGACGACGTCGCCCTCGTGCGTGCGCGACAGCCGCAGGTCGCCGGCCGCCGATCCGGCGGCTCCGCCGTCCCGCGCCAACGCGGCGCGGCCGTCGACGCGCGCGAGGCCCCAGTCGAGCACGTAGGTCTCGCCGAAGCGGCCGACCATGACGTTCGCCGGCTTCAGGTCGCGGTGGATCACGCCGCGGCTGTGCGCGAACGCGACCGCCTCGCAGACGCGCTGCAGCACGCCGAGCGCGCGGGTGCGCGTCCAGTCCTCCCGGCCCTGATGCACGAGGTCGATGACCTCCTGGAAGTTGCGCCCCTGCACCAGCGACATCGTGAAGTAGACGCGGCCGTCGCCGTCGACGCCGAGCTCGTGCACCGGGACGATGCCGGGGTGCTGCAGCTGGGCGGTGACCTGCGCCTCCTCGAGGAACCTGTCGACGACCGCGGCCTCGACGTGTCGCGCGGCGTGTTCGGCGAGCACCTTCTTGGCCAGCGGCCGGCGCAGCGTCGGATCGAAGACGCGGTAGATCGTGCCCATGCCGCCGCGCGCGAGTTCCTGCTCGTCGCGGTAGCGCGCCGCGACCGGGCCGCGGACCATGTCGGCGTGCGGCGCGTCGCCGTCTCCGGCCTCGAGTCCGGCGACCAGGCGCTCGTATTCGGCGGCGATCAGCGCCTCGTGACCCGGATAGCGCGCCAGGTAGTCGGCCAGGCTGCGCACGGCGCCGCGCTCGCGGTCGGCGAGCACGTCCTGCAGGAAGCCGGCGACGATCGCCGGCTCGCGGGCGTCGGGGCTCGAGGCCATGCGCCGACCATACCGGGAGGCCCGAGGGCGCGCTCCGCCGGGACCGGAAGGGCCGGCCTCCCGTAGCATGGCCCCGCCATGAGCCGCCGCACCCTGATCGGTCTGATCGTCCCGCTCGTCCTCGTCGCCGCCTACTTCGGCGTCACCGCCTACGTGCGCGCCCACGTCGACGGCCTGATCGAGGGCTCGGTGGGCGAACCGCTGCCGGCGTTCGAGCTCGTGGACCTGGGCGGCCGCACCTGGTCGAAGGACCGGCTCGCAGGCAAGCGCTTGGTGCTGCACTTCTTCCGCTCGCGCTGCCACTCGTGCGACGTCGAGGCCGAGGAGATCCGCGCGCTCGAGCAGGATCTGCCGGACGACGTCGTGCTGCTGCACGTGATGACCGACCAGGTGCTCGAGTTCGACCCGGAGTGGACGAAGGCGACGATCGCGAACAAGCGCTTCACCAGGCCGATCCTGATGGCGGACGCCGCGTTCATGGACGCGTTCCACACCGTCAGCTGGTCCAACGTCACGCCCATCACCTACGTCGTCGACGCGAGCGGGGTCGTGCGCTTCGGGCTGCGCGGTGCCCAGACCGAGGCGTCGATCGAGGCCGCGCTCGAGGCCGCGAAGGCGTGAGCCCGGCCGCACGGTGACGCGCGCGTGACACGGACCGCGCGTCCCCGGGAGAGCATCCGGCGATGAGCCTCTGCGTCGTCGACGGATCGCCCGCCCCGGTGCACTACCTGCCGATCGCGACGACGCTCGTGTCGGTCGCGTTCCTCGCCGTCCTGGTCCGGCGCGGCCGGCTGCGCCACTTCCCGCCGCACCTCACCTGGTGGGCGATCGGCATCCTGACGTTCGGCGCCGGGACCGCCCTCGAGGCGACGATCACCCTCACCGGCAACTCGCCCGCGCTGACGCGCTGGTGGTACGTCGTCGGTGCGCTGCTCGGCGGCTACCCGCTGGGCACCGGCAGCGCCTACCTCCTGTGCCGACGTCGGGTCGCGCACTGGCTGACCGCGGTGTCGGCAGCGGTGGTCGTCCTGCTCTCCGTCGCGGTGCTGCTGTCGCCGATCGACGCGGTCCGCCTCGAGCCGCACCGGCCGACCGGCGCCGTGCTCGGCTGGAGCTGGGTGCGCTGGGGCACGCCGCTGATCAACGGCTACGCCGCGCTGTTCCTCGTCGGCGGGGCGCTGTGGTCGGCGTGGCGATTCTGGTTCCCGCGGCGCGAAGCACGGAGGGACGGCGCGCGCGCGGCCGGCACGGCGCTGATCGCGTTCGGCGGGCTGCTGCCGGGCATCGGCGGCGGCATGGCGAAGGCCGGCGTCGTGGAGGGGCTCTACGTCGGGGAGTTCGTCGGCCTGTGCGCGATCTGGGCCGGCCATTCCCTGTGCGCGCGGGGGCCGGGGCCCGTGGCGGCGGGGGCGCCGGTGGTCGGGGCGTCGGGCTGAAGCCGCGGGCGCCGCGGGTCCGCGCGATCGCGGACCCGCTGCCCCTGCCGCGCCGACCCGCTCAGTTGCCGACGGTGGCGCGGCCGCCGTTCGACACGACGATGCCGAACGGGTTCGCCGCGGCGTCGAGCACCGCCCACTGGTGGAACACGGGCAGGCCGACGAGGCCGGCCGCGTTCGGCACCGCGATCGACGAGCTCGCGGCGCCCGAAGGGCTCGTGATCGCGACGTCGAGCACGTCGGGCGACACCAGCAGATCGCAGCCGGGCGCGTTCGGGAGCGGCGCCGGGAGCGGCGCGCCGAGCCAGCTCGAGTCCGACAGGCCCGAGACCAGGAGCGCGAACGCCGGGCCGAGCGCGTCGGTCAGCGTCAGGTCGTAGCTCGCGCCGAGCTGCGGCAGGCCGACGTGGCCCATCGCCGGCGTCAGCGTCGCGCACGAGACGCGCCACGAAGGCCGCTGCACCAGCGACGACGGCGCCCAGGTGCCGGTGCCCGCGACGCGGTAGAAGCCGGCGCCGTTCTGGCCCGCGGTCAGGTTCGACACGTAGCCGCCGGGCGAGTTCTCGTAGCCGACGTAGAACGCACCGCTGACCGCGACCGCCGTCGGGAACGTCGCGGCGTAGAAGCCCGGCGTGGTCCCGACGGTGATGGTGGTCGTCGCGAGCGGCGTCGTCGACGGCTGTCCGCCGACGTCGGCGTAGACGTGCGCCGCGCGGCTGATCGGTCCACCGGGCGCCGCCGTGAAGATCTCGAAGCCGGCGACGCCGACCGGCCCGGTGTTGGGCACGCGGAACGTGTACTCGTAGGCGTTCGTGTCGTTGGTCAGCGTGCCGCCTGCGCCGTTGAGCTCGGGGCACGGCACGGGCGGCGGCGGCGTCGAGCCGGCGCAGCCGGCGCCGAAGGTCGCGAAGGTCGCGATCGTCGAGCCGCCCGGCACCTCGGTCTGCACCTCGACCCAGAGGCTGCCGACGCCCGGCCGGGCGTGGTCGATCTCGCAGGTGCTGACCCCGGGCGGGACGTCGGCGTCGAAGCCGAAGTTGTAGATCGTGTTCCACTCGAGCGGGTTGCCCTGCGGCGAGGTGAACACCACCTCGTTGCCGACGCGCGCCGCCGTCCAGTCGTTGCTCGGGTCGAGGTCGATGTCGCCGAACGTGAAGTTGCTCGCCGTCGCGCCGGCGTCGATCGGGATGCGCAGCGTGCCGCCGCCGCGGCTGTTGTCGACGTTGTGCACCGCGTACTCGTAGTGGTAGAGCCCGCCGCCGAGCGGCGTGACCTTGCTCGCGACGAAGAAGCGGCCGTTGTCGCCGCCGTCGTGGCCGAACTCGACGTTCGCGCCCGGCCAGCGGTCGAGGATCGAGCCGTACTGCTGCCCGGCCGCGTTGTTCGGGAACGACCAGCTGCCGCCGTTCCAGACCGGGTTGAAGCCGCGGTGCGCGAGGTTGTCGTCGCGGTTGGCCAGCGCCTCGCCCTCGTGGATCAGCTGCAGGCCGTAGTAGTAGCTCGCGTTCGGCGTCAGCAGGTCGGCCTCGTCGACCGTGACCCGGTTCTGCACCGTGTCGAAGATCGTGTGGTCGAGGCTGCGGATGCCGTCGGCCGGCAGCGGGTAGCCGGCCTGCATCGGGTCGCCGATGTCGAAGTAGCTGCCGACGGGCTGCCACGTGCCGAGCCAGGGATCGATCTCCTCGGGCGGGCCGAGCCAGCGCCGGTTCGCGTTGTTGCCCGCGGCGTAGGTGTCGGAGCAGTTGAGCCCCATCAAGGAGCCCGTGCCCGGGTCCTGGCAGCTGCCGCACGCGCCGCTGACGTTGATCGAGACGAACGCGTGCTTGCAGAACGACCACTCGTTGATCTGCTCGATGCGGTCGCCGGCGACGCGCACGATCAGGAAGCCGAACTTCGGGTGGTTCGGCTGCATGGCCTGGTACCACGGGATGTTGACCGATCCCGGGTTGCACATCGTGTTGAGCATCGCCATGCCGACCTCGCCGTTGGGATGGGCGGGGCCGCGGCGGCCGTAGTAGGTCAGGCTGTTGACGACGGTCAGCCGACCGTCGAGCCCGGCGACGACGTTCGATTGGGCGGCGAGGCCGGTGGCCAGGGCCGCGAGAGGCAGGAGAGCGAGGCGTGTCATGGAACGGAGCGGACGGGGCGGCGGCGGCCGCGTTGGCGCGGACTCGCGCTCCGCAGGATAGCACCCGGGCCCGCCGTCCCCGCCGCCCGTTCCCCGCGTGCTTCCTCGGCCGGGGGGGCGTCCGCCGGTTCGCGTGCCGCGCGATGCGTTCGTGTCGCCCGTGGCAAGGGCTCGTGCGCCCCACCCCGGACTCGGGTCCGATAGCATCGCACCGAAACCCGCGCACGCCCGCCCGGAACCCGGTCCGGCCGCCTGCGTTGCACGCCCGCCGCC
>CALKYL010000046.1 GCA_938003515.1 uncultured bacterium | reverse complement strand
GACGCCCTTCGCGGCCGTCTTGCTTCGGCCTTCGTCCGCGGCCAGTCCGAGCAGCACGACCAGCATCTTGAACGCGTTGTCGTTGAACGCCCCGAGGAACTGGGCGACCAGCAGCCCGCGCAGCGGCGAGCGGGACGGGCGGACATCGCTCTTGGGCATCGGCACGGCTCCTGGCGGGTTGGACATGCCGCACTATCGCCACCCTGTTCGATTCCGTGGGCGCAATCGTTTTGATATCTACGTTAAGCTGTGCTTCATGACGGACCTGAACCGGCTCGCCGGCTTCCACCTGGTCGCGAGCGAGGGCGGCTACGCGAAGGCGGCCCGGGCGGCGCCGTATCCGATCACGCAACCCGCGCTCCACCAGCAGGTTCGCAAGCTCGAAGCCGACGTCGGCGTCGCGCTGCTCGAGCGGGTCGCGAAGGACCGCATGCAGCCGACGCCGGCCGGCGCGCGGCTGCTGGCGTTCGTCGCGCCGTTCCTGCGCGACCTGCCGCGCGTGGTCGCGAGCCTGCGCGAAGGCGCGTTCGCCGGCGCGCTGACGATCCACGCCGAGTCGCTGCTGATCCGCCAGCTGCTGCCGCCGTGGCTGATCGCGCTGCGCCGGCGACAGCCGCGCGTCGAGCTGCGCCTGCACGAGCTGGTCGCGGTCGACCTCGAGCTCTTGCGCAGCGGCCGAGCCGACGCGCTCGTCGCCCACCTGCCCGAGGTGCCGGCCGACGTCGCGAGCCAGGTCGTCGCGACCGTGCACGCGTGCCTCGTCGTGCCGAAGGAACACGCGCCGCCGCGCGGTCGCCCGCGGCTCGCCGACCTCGCCGACGTGCCGTTCCTCGGGTATCCCCCGGGCAGCCGCCCGCACGCGCTGCAGCTGCAGGCGCTCGCGCTGCACGGCATCGCGCCGCGCGACACGATCGCGGTCGACACCGCCGACACGATCCTCGGCTACGTCGAGGCCGGCCTCGGCTGGTCTCTGGTGCCGAGCCTCGACCCCGAGGGCCCGAAGGGCCGGCGGCTCGCCGCCTATGCGTGGGGCCGGCCGCGGGTCACGTTCCCGATCGTGCTGGCCTGGCGTCGCGACGCACCCGAGCACCCGATGCTCGACGCGCTGATCGCCTGCGCGCCGCGCCCGTGACGTCCGTTGCCGCGACACTGCGGCCCGTGACTTGCATGCGCAGCCGAACCGCTGCCCGGAAGCACGACATGATGCCACGCACGCTGCTGTTCTTCTCGCTGCTGTCGATCGCCGCGTGCGCGGCCCCGCCGACCAGCGACCTCGTGATCCGAGCCGACCCGACGGCGGGCGGCGACGGCCCGTGCGGCTGGATCTACGTGTTCGACCGACCGGACGACGCGCGCGACGCGTGCGTCTACGTCTGGTCTCCGACGAGCTGGAGCCTCGCCGAGGCCACCCGGCCGGGTCTGTACGACGCCGAGCTCTCGCGCGGCGAGATCCAGGACGGCTTCGCGACCGGGTTCCCCGCGGACGTCCTGCGCGAGGCACGCATCGTCTACGTGGCAGGACACCTGACGGCGACGCTCGACGGCGAGCCGATCCCCCGCCACGACCGATAGCCGACCCGGAACGACCCGCCCCGGAACGGCCGAAGGCCGGAGCGGGGTCGAACGCGTCGGCGCATCAGCCGTCCGCGAGCTCGCGGCCGCGCGCGCGCAAGAGGCCGTGCAGCGCCTCGAGCTCGCCGCGCGCGTCGCCGCGGCGCGTCACCAGCACGAGCTCCGAGACCGGCACCGGCGCCTCGAGCGGCACGAACACGCAGCCGTCGTGCGGCAGCTTCTCGCTGTGCCGGGGCACCAGCGCGACGCCGTCGCCGGCCGCGACGGCGCCGAGCATCGTCGACACCGAATCGACCTCGGCCGCGACGTCCGGCTCGAAGCCGGCCTCGGCGCAAGCCGCCCTGAGGAACGCGCCGCGGCCGGGGAAGAACGCGTCGGCGAGCGACACCCAGCGCTCGCCGCGGAGCGCGGCGAGCGCGAGCGTGCGGCGCTGCGCGAGCGCGTGGGTCGCGGGCAGCGCGACGGCGTAGCGGTGCCGGCTCAACACACGCACCGCGAGCCGGTCGCGGTGCTCCGGGTCGAGGTTCGCCACGATCGCCGCGTCGAGCTCGTGCGCCAGCAGCCGCTCGAGCTGCGCCCGCGGCGCCAGGTCGAACAGCGCGACGACGAGGCCCTCGTGCGCCTGCTTGAGCTCGCGCACGACCGGCACGACGAGGTCGTCGAGGAACGGCCCCAGGAAGCCGAGCCGCAGCGTGCGCCTGGCGCCGCCGAAGCGCTCCTCGAGCAACTGCTGGGCGGTCGCCGCGTCGCACAGCAGCTGCCGCGCCTTGGGCAGGAAGAAGCGGCCCGCGTCGGTCAGCCGGATGCGCTGCCGCCTGCGCTCGAACAGCGCGACGCCGAGCCGCCGCTCGAGCTGCGCGACCTGGCGGCTGAGCGCCGGCTGCGAGACGTGCTCGCGCCGCGCCGCCTGCGACATGCTGCCGGTCTCGGCGGCGGCGACGAAGTAGCGCAGCTGGTGGAACTCCATGGGCGCGGACCGCACGAGTTCATAACCACCGGGCATGACCTTGAGAAGCACTCGGCATTGGCGCGTCGGCGCTCGCGGGCCGACAAGGGGCCCATGCAACGACGCGCGTTCCTGCGGCACGGCCTCGCCTCGCTCGGCGCCCTCTCGACGGGCCCGCTCGCGGCCGCGTGCCGTTCCGGCGACCGTCCTTCCAAGGATCCAGCGATGAACCTCACCCTGCGCCGCTCCGAAGAGCGCGGCCACGCCGACCACGGCTGGCTCGCCTCCCGCCACACCTTCAGCTTCGCGAACTACTACGACCCCGCCCACATGGGCTTCCGGTCGCTGCGCGTGATCAACCAGGACCGCGTGCAGCCGGGGCGCGGCTTCTCGACCCACCCGCACCGCGACATGGAGATCTTCAGCTACGTGCTCGAGGGCGCGCTCGAGCACAAGGACAGCATGGGCAACGGCCGCGTGCTGCAGCCGGGCGAGATCCAGCTGATGAGCGCCGGCACCGGCGTGACCCACAGCGAGTTCAACCCGAACCGCGACCGGGGGCTGCACTTCCTGCAGATCTGGATCGAGCCGGATCGGAGGGGCCTGAAGCCGAGCTACACCGAGTGGAAGCCGGGGCCCGACGCCGCCGACCGCAAGGACGTCGTGGTGATCTCGCCCGACGGCCGGGACGGCAGCGCGACCATCCACCAGGACGCCGTCGTGCACCGCATCCGGCTCGGCGCCGGCGATTCGCTCGCCCACGAGGTCGCCCGCGGCCGCGGCGCCTGGATCCAGCTGATCACCGGCCGGCTGCGGGTCGGCGACGCCGTGCTCGAGCCCGGCGACGGCGCCAGCACCGAAGACGCCGGCATCCTGACCCTCGGCGCCGACGAACCCGTCGAGGCGCTGCTGTTCGACCTGGGCTGACGCCCGGCCCTTCCCCGCGCCCTGCGATCCGCTCCCTGAGACCCGAACGGCTGCCGACCCCTCGCCGACGACCGCGATGCACGACCTCTCCCACCTGTATTCCCCGTTCCGCGTCGGCCCGCTGACGCTTCCCAACCGCCTCGTCATGGCGCCGATGACGCGCGGGCGCGCGGCCGCCGACGGCACGCCGGTCGAGGCGATGGCGCGCTACTACCAGCTGCGCGCCGACGCGGGCCTGCTCGTCACCGAGGCCGTGGCGATCTCGCCGGGCGGCGTCGGCTGGCTCGGCGCGCCCGGCATCTACACCGACGCGCACGTCGCCGGCTGGCGCAAGGTCACCGAGGCCGTGCACCTGCGCGACGGCAGGATCTTCCTGCAGCTGTGGCACATGGGCCGCGTGTCGCACCCGGACTTCCTCGGCGGCCGCCAGCCGGTCGCGCCGTCGGCGATCGCCGCCGAGGGCCACGCGCACACGGCGAAGGGCAAGAAGCCCTACGTCACGCCGCGCGCGCTGCAGAAAGACGAGATCCGGGCGATCGTCGACGAGTACGCCGCGGCGACGAAGCGCGCGCGGGAGGCCGGCTTCGACGGCGTCGAACTGCACGGCGCGAACGGCTACCTCGTCGACCAGTTCCTGCGCGACGGCGCCAACCGGCGCGACGACGAGTACGGCGGCAGCCCGGAGAACCGCGCGCGCTTCCTGCTCGAGGTCACCGACGCGATCGCCGCCGCGTGGTCCGCCGACCGCGTCGGCGTGCGCCTGTCGCCGACCGGCGCCTACAACGACATGCGCGACCGCGATCCGGCGGCGACGTTCTCGCACGCCGCGAAGGAGCTGGACACGCGCGGGCTCGCCTACGTGCACGTCACCGAGCCGCTGCCCGGCCACATGCTGCACGTCGACCTGCCGCCGGTGCTGCCGGTCGTGCGCGAGGTGTTCCGCGGCCCGCTGATCACCAACGGCGGCTACGACGCCCGGCTGGCCGACGCCGCGATCGGGGCGCGCGAAGCCGACCTGGTCGCGTTCGGCGTGCCGTTCCTCGCCAACCCGGACCTGGTCACGCGCTACCGCACCGGCGCCGCGCTGAACCCGCCCGACTTCACGACGCTGTACACGCCGGGCGAGAAGGGTTACCCCGACTACCCGACGCTCGAGCAGGCGAAGCCGGCCTGAACGGCGCGCGGGGCGGCGCGGCGCTACAGTGCGCGGCGACGCCTCCCGATGCCCTTCCGCACGCTGCTGCTCCTGCTCGCGCTGCTCGCGGTCGCCGTCGCGGCGGCCTGGTTCGCGACCCGCGAGAGCGCGGCGGCGCCGCCCGCCGGCGGCGTCGACGTCGTCGCCCCCGCGACCGGCACGACGCCGACCGACACGAGCAGCATCCCGCCGACGATCAGCACGGTCAGCAGGATGGTGCCGCTCGTCGGGGCCCGGCCGAGCTCCGGGTCGGCGAGCCTCGCGACGCCGAGGGGGAGCGCGACCAGCAGCACGAGGCGCCCGGA
>CALKYL010000045.1 GCA_938003515.1 uncultured bacterium | reverse complement strand
CCCCGCGACGGCGCGCAAGAGCCCCTCGAGGTCGACGGCGGCGTCGACCGCGGGCGCGCCGCGCGCGATGCCGAGCCAGCCGTCGAGCAGCCCGGTCATGCGGTCGAGGTCGCGCAGCACCCCGTCGAGCACGGTCGCCCGCGGGTCGCCTTCGTCGACCATGTCGCGCGCCAGCATCGCGCCGGTCATGGCCGACGCGAGCGGGTTGCGCAGCTCGTGGGCCAGGAGCCCCGGGAGCCGATCGGCGACGGCGTCGATCACGCCAGCACCTTGCTCCGCATCGGCCGCTTGCCGAGCTCGTAGATGCGGATCTTGTTGTAGAGCGTCGTCCGGTTGATGCCGAGGATCGACGCCGCGCGGCTGATGTTCCAGTTGGTGTCCTCGAGCACCTTCGCGACGAGCTGCGACTCGAGCGCGCGGATCGAGCGGTCCTTGCCCTCCAGCACGAGCGCCGTGCGGTCGATCTCGTCGCTGCCGTCGGGCGCGCCGCCGGTGAACTTCGGCAGGTGCGCCTCGTCGATCATGCCGTTCGGACAGACGATGCACGCGTGCTCGATCGCGTTGCGGAGCTCGCGGACGTTGCCGGGCCAGCCGTATTCGGTCAGCGTCTCCATCGCCTCCTCGGTGAAGCCGCTGAGCGCCTTGCCCATCTGACGGCCGATCTGGTCGAGGAAGAAGTGCGACAGGAGCGGCACGTCGTCGGCGCGGTCGCGCAGCGGCGGCACGTGCACGGCCATGACGTTGAGGCGGTAGAACAGGTCCTCGCGGAAGCGGCCCGCCTGCACCATCTGGCGCAGGTCGCGGTTGGTGCTGGCGACTATGCGCACGTCGACGGGCACGTCCTGCACGCCGCCGACGCGGCGGAAGGTGCGCTCCTGCAGCACGCGCAGGAGCTTCGCCTGCAGCGTCGGCTCCATCTCGCCGATCTCGTCGAGGAACAGCGTGCCGCCGGTCGCGACCGCGAACAGGCCGTCCTTGCCCTCGCGCGACGCGCCGGTGAAGGCGCCCGGCTCGTAGCCGAACAGCTCGGCCTCGAGCAGCGCCTCGGTCAGCGCCGCGCAGTTGACGGCGACGAACGGGCCGTGGCGCCGCGAGCTGCGCTCGTGCACGCAGCGCGCGACGAGCTCCTTGCCGGTGCCGCTCTGGCCGGTGATCAGAACCGTGGTGTCGGGCGCGTGCGCGACCTGGTCGATGCGCGTCTGCACCTCCCGGATCGCCGGCGACAGGCCGACCAGCTCGGTCGCGGTCAGCTCGCGCACCCGGTCCTGCAGCCAGCTGAGCTCGTTGCGGAGCTGCCGCGTCTCGAGCACGCGGCGGATGACCGCGAGGATGCGGTCGCCGGAGAACGGCTTCTCGATGACGTCGCTGGCTCCCTTGCGCATCGACTCGACCGTCTTCGCGACCGTGCCGTAGCCGGTCAGGATCACGACGTCCGGCGCCGGATTGCCCTGGCGGAAGCGCGAGATCGTCGACAGCCCGTCGGCGCCGGGCAGGTTGAGGTCGAGGAACACGACGTCGTAGCCGCGCTTGTCGAGGCGCCGAAGCCCGTCCTCGGCCGTGCCGGCGGTCTCGACGTGCAGCCCTTCCTTCTGGAGCAGCGCGCGCAGCCCTTCGCGCACGCCCTCCTCGTCGTCGACGACCAAGACGCGGGGGAGTCCGGGGAAGCTGAGGTTCTTCATGTGCCGACCTTCTGTCCTCTTTCCCGGCAGCGGCAGGGGCCGGCAGCCGGGATCGTTGGATGACCTTGCCATGGGCCCTTTCGGCACCGGCGGCCGTCGACCTTTTGGTCACTTCGCCGAAATCGATGCGAAACCGGGCTGCGCCGATCCGCCGGACTCAAGGACGCGACACTCCTTCCGGATCATGGCTGCGAAGGCATCGTCCAAGGAACGGGCAAAAGGAGCACCGGGGTCATGGGTCTACGAGTCAACACGAACGTCGCTTCCATCAACGCGCAGCGAAACCTGGCCTCGGTCACCGAGCGCCTGGGTGGCAACTACCGTCGCCTGTCGACGGGCCTGCGCATCTCCACCGCAGCCGACGACGCCGCCGGTCTCGCGATCTCCGAGCGGCTGCGCTCGCAGGTCCGCTCGATCGAGCAGGCGAAGCGCAACGCCAACGACGGCATCTCCTTCGTGCAGACCGCCGAAGGCGCGCTCAACGAGGTCAGCTCGATCCTGACCCGCCTGCGCGAGCTCGCCATCCAGGCCAGCAACGGCTCCGTCAGCAACCAGGACAAGGAGACGCTCGACGAGGAGTTCCAGAGCCTCGTCGACGAGATCAACCGCATCGGCCGCTCGACCGAGTTCAACGGCGTCAAGCTGCTGGACGGCTCGTCGAGCTCGGTCAGCTTCCAGGTCGGCTTCGGCACGACGACCGGCATCGACACGATCGCGGTCAGCCTCTCGGCGGCCCTGAGCACCTCGCTGGCGCTCAACTCGCTCGACATCGGCTCCGGCGGCACCACCACCACCGCGATCACCAACATCGACGCGGCGATCAACACCGTCAGCTCGCTGCGCGGCTCGCTCGGCGCCGTCCAGAACCGCCTCGGCAGCACGATCAACAACCTGGCGATCCAGACCGAGAACCTCAGCGCCGCCGAGTCCCGCATCCGCGACGTCGACGTCGCCTACGAGACGGCGCAGCTGACCCGCAACAACATCCTGCAGCAGGCGAGCATCTCGGTGCTGGCCCAGGCCAACGCCCAGCCGCAGTCGGCCCTGACGCTGCTCGGCTAAGCCGGCCGACGGACCCGCCGCGCACGCGGCGCCTCGCGAGGCGGCGTCTCCCCGAGGGGGAGGCGCCGCCTCGCTCCGTACCGGGGCCCGGTCCGGACGACCCCTCCGCGCGCCTCGCCCGCCGTTCGCCGCGACCGGCCCTTCTCGTTCCGATCCGGGACTGTCGAAGAAACCGACATCGGGACTGGAGCGCGTCTCCTCGGTGCCGTGAATGCCCTCGCCGGCGCACGTCCGCCGGCACGACCAGGGGAAGACAAGCAATGGCACTGACCGTCAACACGAACCTCGCCTCGATCCAGGCCCAGCGCAGCCTCGCGCGGGTCACGACGCAGCTCGGCACGAGCTTCCGTCGCCTCTCGACCGGACTGCGCATCGCGTCCGCGGCCGACGACGCCGCGGGGCTCGCGATCTCCGAGCGGCTGCGCGCCCAGGTGCGCTCGCTCGACCAGGCCCGCCGGAACGCCAACGACGGCATCTCGATGGTGCAGACCGCCGAGGGCGCGCTCAACGAGACCGGCAACCTGCTCGTGCGCCTGCGCGAGATCGCCGTGCAGGCCAGCAACGGCACGGTCTCGGGCGCCGACCGCGACACGCTGCAGCAGGAGTTCGCCGACCTCGTCAGCGAGATCGATCGCATCGCCCAGTCGACCGAGTTCAACGAGATCAACCTGCTCGACGGCACCCAGGCCAACGTGACCTTCCAGGTCGGCATCGGAACGACCGCCGGCGTCGACACGCTGTCGGTGACCCTGGACTCGGCCCGCGCGGCCGACCTCGGCATCGACACCCTGGACGTCGGCAGCGCCGGCGACCCGGCGGCGGCGATCGACGCGCTCGATACGGCCATCGACTCGGTCTCCGGACTGCGAGGCCGCTTCGGGGCCGCCCAGAACCGCCTGCAGTCGACGATCAGCAACCTCGGCGCGCAGAGCGAGAACCTGACGGCGGCCGAGTCCCGCATCCGCGACGTCGACGTCGCCTACGAGACGGCGCAGCTGACCCGCAACAACATCCTGCAGCAGGCGAGCATCTCGGTGCTGGCCCAGGCCAACGCCCAGCCGCAGTCGGCCCTGACGCTGCTCAGCTGATCGAAGCAGACCTCCGCTGACGCGACGAGGCGACGTCTCCCTGGCGGGAGGCGCCGCCTCGTTCGCGTTTCTGGCCCCGGAGCCGCCGCCACGGCCCGCCGACTGCGTCACGGCGAGACACGCGGCGCGGCGACCGTACGAAAGCGCGACACCCGCCGACGAACGACTTCGAGCCGTCGGCCCACGCGTCACACGTCGCTGGCACCGGCCGGACGGTGCAGCGCGAGCCGACACCTGGCCCAGAACTCCGCGATCCGGCCGCGATCGAGGCGCCCGTCGCTCAAGCCCGCGGCAGCCGGGACCGAGCATCGCGGAGAATCCGAGCCCGGATCCCCGGGCCGCACCCAACGACAGCAGGGAACACAGCAGGGAATCATGGGCCTCAGAGTCAACACGAACGTCGCTTCCATCAACGCGCAGCGGAACCTCTCCACGGTCACCAACCGTCTGGGCGGCAACTTCCGTCGTCTGTCGACGGGCCTGCGCATCTCCACCGCCGCCGACGACGCCGCGGGCCTCGCGATCTCCGAGCGGCTGCGCTCGCAGATCCGCTCGCTCGAGCAGGCGAAGCGGAACGCCAACGACGGCATCTCCCTCGTGCAGACCGCCGAAGGCGCGCTCAACGAGGTCAGCTCGATCCTGACCCGCCTGCGCGAGCTCGCCATCCAGGCCAGCAACGGCTCCGTCAGCAACCAGGACAAGGAGACGCTCGACGAGGAGTTCCAGAGCCTCGTCGACGAGATCAACCGCATCGGCCGCTCGACCGAGTTCAACGGCGTCAAGCTGCTGGACGGCTCGTCGAGCTCGGTCAGCTTCCAGGTCGGCTTCGGCACGACGACCGGCATCGACACGATCGCGGTCAGCCTCTCGGCGGCCCTGAGCACCTCGCTGGCGCTCAACTCGCTCGACATCGGCTCCGGCGGCACCACCACCACCGCGATCACCAACATCGACGCGGCGATCAACACCGTCAGCTCGCTGCGCGGCTCGCTCGGCGCCGTCCAGAACCGCCTCGGCAGCACGATCAACAACCTGGCGATCCAGACCGAGAACCTCAGCGCCGCCGAGTCCCGCATCCGCGACGTCGACGTCGCCTACGAGACGGCGCAGCTGACCC
>CALKYL010000044.1 GCA_938003515.1 uncultured bacterium | reverse complement strand
AGCGCCTTCGCGGGGCGCGGTGGTGGTCGCGCGCCGGGTCGGGACCGCGGGGCCGGACGAACACGGCATCCTCCTGCCGGCCTCGATCTCGACGGCGGCACGGCTCGAGTCCCGCGCGTCCTCCCGGGGGCGTTCCTCGTCCGAGCACAGGCAGGTCAACAGTTCTCGGAGCAATCGGTTCGGGCCTTGACAAAAGATCTTGTCAAGGTAGAACAGGGCCCGTGACGCGCTCCGCCGAACCGCACGAGGTCGAGGTCATCGAGGATCCGGCGGCCGCCGCCGTCGCCCTCGAGCCGGGGCGTGGCGAGATGCTGGCCGCGCTGGTGGAGCCCGCGAGCGCGGCGTCGTTGGCGCAGCGCCTCGGGCGGCCGCGGCAGAAGGTCAACTACCACCTGCGCGCGCTCGAGTGCCACGGCCTCGTGCGCGAGGTCGAGACGCGCAAGTGGGGCGGGCTCACCGAGCGCCGGCTGTGCGCGACGGCGCGCTCGTACCTGGTCTCGCCGCTCGCGCTCGGCCCGCTGGCGACCGATCCCGAACGCACGGAGGACCGGCTGTCGGCGAGTTACCTGCTGGCGCTGGTCGCGCGGGTGATCCGCGAGGTCGGCGGCCTGCTGCACCGCGCGCGCCGCTCGGGCAAGCGGCTCGCGACGCTGTCGATCGACACCGAGATCGCGTTCCGCAGCGCGGCCGATCGGGCCGCGTTCAGCCGCGAGTTGGTCGAGGGCATCGCCGCGCTCGCCGCCCGCTACCACGCGCCCGATGCCGAGGGGGCGCGCCGCCATCGTCTCGTCGTCGTCGCGCACCCGAGCGCGGCGCCGCCGTCCGAGTCCGCTTCTCGTCCCCCGACCGACCCTCCGACCACGTCCCCGACAGAGGACGACCAGCCATGAGCATCCAGCGAGATCCCGACGGCCGCCGCAGCGTGCGCGTCGAGTGTGAAGTCCCCGGCACGCCCGAGCAGGTCTGGCAGGCGATCGCCACAGGCCCCGGCATCTCGGCGTGGTTCGTGCCGACGACCGTCGACGGCAAGGTCGGCGGAGAGACCGTCAGCGACTTCGGGGGCGGCATGGTCTCGAAGGCGAAGATCACCGCCTACGACCCGCCGCGCCGGTTCGCCGCCGAGGCGCCCGGATGGTCCGAGGGCATGCCTCCCGTCGCCACCGAGTGGACGATCGAGGCGCAGGCCGGCGGCACGTGTCGCCTGCGCGTCGTGCACAGCATGTTCGCGAGCAGTGACGACTGGGACAGCCAGATCGAGCACACGCAGGACGGCTGGCCGTCGTACTTCGTCGTGCTGCGACGCTACCTGACGCGCTTCGCCGGCGAGGCGTGCGCGCAGGTGCAGGCGATGGCGATGTCGTCCTCGTCCTGTGGCGAGGCGTGGCAGACGCTCTCGGACGCGATGCAGCTCGACGAGGGCAAGCCAGGGCAGAGCATCTCCGTCGAGATGCCCGGCGGCGTGGCCATGTCCGGCAAGGTGCAGCGCGTCGCCCGGTCCGGGGAACATCACACGCTGCACGTCGCGCCCGATGCGCCCGCGCCGGGCACGCTGTTCGTCGGCGCGTTCCCGTGCGGAGGCGCGATGGCGTCGCTGCAGGCCTACTTCTATGGCGACCGTGCCGAGCGCGTCGCGGCCGACGTCGGACCGCACGTGCAGAAGTGGCTCCAGGGCGTGTTCCCGGCCGAGGCCGCGTCCGGGTAGCCGCGGCTCGACACGGCGGCGCGTTCTGCTCTCGGCCGGAAGGCGAGACGGATCCGACGGCGCCGGCCTCGGTCGACCGCGGACCACGGAACGAAGTCCTCGTTGGTCGGCGACGCGGACCGGGACGTGCGCATCACGCCGCCGGCGCTTCGGCGCGCGTGATGACGACGCGGCGTGGATAGGGGATCTCGATGCCGCGCTCGTCGAAGACCTCCTTGATCAGGCGGCGCAGATCGCGCTCGACCTGGGCGTGCCGCCCCGGTCTGACCTTGGTGACGGTCCGGATCGTCAGTTCCGACTCGCCGAACGCCTGCACGCCCTGCACCACCGTCGCCGAGAGCACGTCCGGCGATTGCGAAGCCGCCCGTGTCCCGACCTCGGCCAGCGCCCGGAACACCGCCTCGAGATCGGACTCGTACGCGACGCCGACCTCGACCGCCGCGAACGTGTACTCCTTCGAGTAGTTGATCAGGCCGTCGATGGAGCCGTTGCGGACGATGTGGATGCGGCCGCGGGCGTCGCGCACGCGCGTCGTGCGCAGTTCGATGGCCTCGACCGTGCCCTCGGCTTCGTTGATCTTGACGACGTCGCCGACCAGGAAGTGGTTCTCGAACAGGATGAACAGGCCCGAGACCATGTCGTTGATCAGGTTCTGTGCGCCGAGGCCGACGGCCAGGGCCAGGATGCCGGCGCCGGCCAGCACAGGCGTCGGATCGAACTGCAGCTCCTTCAGGATGAGGATGCCGACCGTGAACCAGATGACGTAGTTCAGCACGCTGCGGAACAGCGGCACCAGCGTGGCGCGGCGCTGTCGCTGGCCTTCGTCGAGCCTCGGGCGCAGCAGCAGCAGCTCCTCGAGCAGCAGCGTCACGACCGCGATCACGACGCGGCCGAGGAAGGCGATGCCGATGACCCGCACCAGGCGGGGCCCCCAGACCGCGAGCGTCTCCGAGTCGACCAGCGTCAGCACCGTGGTCGCGATGGCGACGTAGACGATCCACTCGATCGAGCGCCGCAGCGCCGGCATCAGCGGCTTGAGGTTGTCGTAGTACTTGAGCAGGTCCTTGCTGCGCGCGTACTTGTTGCTCAGCGCGTCGGCGCTGGCGACGACCGCGTCGATCGCCCGCAGCGCGACCAGGCCGAGGGCGACGGTGAGGTAGATCTCGAGCACCAGCAGAGCGCCGTCCTGCACCGCGTCCGGCGTGGCCAGCAGGGAGCTCGACAGGACCAGCACGCCGAGCCAGGTGCTGCGTGCGACGACGCGGGTCAGCGCGGCGAAGAACGCCTCGATGCTGTCGTTGTTGGCCCGGATGCCCTCGTACGCCTTGGCCGCGGCGCAGGCTCGGGCGAGCAGGCCGCGCGCGATCCGCAGCACGACCGCCGCCGCCACGCACAGCCCGACGACCTTGCCGGCGCCGATGGCGAGGTCGATCCAGAACGAGTCGGGGACCTCGCGCAGCCGCGCCAGCGTGAACTCCGGCAGGTTCTCGCCGCGCCACGCGAAGTAGCCGTTGGTGCCGATCACGATCAGGCAGGCGAGGCAGCCGACCAGGAACAGGAACCGGCGCAGCGCCCGGGCCAGCCGGTCCCCTCCGCCGCCTGCACCCGGGGTCGACGGGCGCGCCGTCATCAGACGCAGGCCGCGCCGGGCGGTCCAGGACAGGAGCCAGACGAGCAGGATGACCGCGGCGGTCTCGATGGCTATCGTGACGAGGTTCGTGGTGAGGTGTTCCATGGCGTGCAGGCGGCCTTCGTTCCGTGGTGGGCCGGGAAGGCTGCCGCAGCGTGGATGGCGTCGCCATGGAAACTCCCCGAGCTGCCGAGCCGGCCACGGTTCCTCCGGGCGCCGCGGTCCTGGGCGACGCCGCACACGTCGCGGCCACCGACCAGCAGCACGGGCCGGTGGCCGGCCGGGACCCACACGACACCCTCGCTCGTGCCGCCGCGGCGAGCCGTCGGGTCGGCGGATGCACGCACACGGCCGGCGTGCTCGGTCGAACGGGAACGACGGGAGCGGAAGCGGCAGCGGCTGCCCGTGCGATCGGACGCGCGGCCTCAGAAGAACTGCTAGGCCGCTCGCCGATTCGCGAATAGGTTGCCGCGATGAAGAGAATCGCCCTGACTGGATCGTTGCTCGCGGGACTGGTCGCGCTGCAGAGCTGTCTGTTCGGCTCGACCTCGAAGGTCGAGTACGAGGGGCGGCATGTCTCCGAGAGCCAGATGCGGCAGGTCGAGGCGGGCGTGTCGAAGCAGGAGGTGCTCCAGGTGTTCGGGGAGCCGACCGGCAAGTCCGACGTCGGCGACGCGGCCGAACTCTGGACGTGGCGCTACACGCGCAAGTCGGAATCGTCCAGCTCGGTCTTCCTGCTGCTCGCCTCCAAGAGCGAGGTCATCGAACACGGCACGGTCTACGTGCGGCTGGAGAACGACCGCGTCGCCAAGGTCTGGCGCACGGAGCCGTAAGGGAAGGCGGAAGCCTCGCTCGTCTGCGCTTCGGTCTCGGGGCACGACCAGCGGGTCGCGGACGATCTGCGCCTCGCGGTCGACGATCGCCTGGGGTCTGCTGCCGCGCCAGATGCAGGATCCTCCCGGGGCTCGGGCGCCTGGTGGCGGCGACGACGGGTGTCGGGCCGCGGGCTACCGGCGCCACCTATTGCTGCCAGCTGATGTCCAGGTTGTTGGAGACGATCCAGCCGAACGCGTTCGCGGTCGGGGAGTAGACGCCCCACTGCAGGCCGAGCAGGAAGTTGGGTGGCAGGGCGCAGGGGATCGGCATCGAAACGGATGCCTCACCGACCGCGTCCGTCACGGTCGGCACGAGCCCCAGGAACGGCGGGCCGGTCAGCAGGAAGCAGCCCGGTGCTCCCGGGATCTGCTGGTTGGTCAACTGCGTGCCGAAGACCAGCACCGCGAGGCTGTTGACCGGCGCGAGGTCGAGGGCGATGCCGAAGCTCGTGTTGCCGCCGTACGGCTGCGACGGGAACCAGCCGATCTCGGGCAGTTCGCCGAGCGGACCAGGGCAGCCGACGCCGACGTAGTTGAGCGTTGGCGCCACCGGCTCGAAGCGGCATGCGCGGACGCTCGCGTCGGTCGGCACCGGCGTTCCGGTCACGTCGTGCCAGACGATCATCGAGCTGTTCGGCTGCTGGCCTGCCGACGGCAGGATCGGTCGCAACGAGACGCGATCCACGGTCTGCAGCAGGTTGCCCGGGATGCGCACGACGCGCCAGTCGAGAGGCAACG
>CALKYL010000043.1 GCA_938003515.1 uncultured bacterium | reverse complement strand
ACCACCGAGATCTACACTCTTTCCCTACACGACGCTCTTCCGATCTCCTCGCGCACCCACGTCTGGTGTCGTTCGTCGCCACCGCCGCCCGGCGGGCCGGCCACGTCGGCGAGGTCCATCGACCGGGTGCGCGCCCACTCGGACCGCAGCAGCGCACAGGCCGAGCGGCGCGCCACGACGCGCAGCCAGGCCTTGGGGCTCTGCGGAGGGCAGCCGTCGAGCACGGCCAGGGTCAGCTGGTGCACCGCCCGCTCGGAGGCTTCGGCCGCCAGCACGGGGCTTTCCACGACCTGGCACGCGGCGCGGTACGCGATCGGGAGCAGGGAATACGGGTCTTGCAGCATGGCGGACTCGGGGGTTTCGGCCGGCAACAAGGGGTGGAGTGACGATCGGAACTCTTGCATGACCATCTGTCAAGTTTCCCGATTCGCATTCCGATTGCCGATAGAGGCGAAAGCCTGCCTTTTCGTCGCGCCGAGTGGCCCGTCTTCCGTTCGGCCTGGCCAGTTGCCAGAATGCGCGCGTAGAGCGGGCGACAGTGAACGCCTGGTCGACTTTGACGGAGCAACCCGAACAGTCCGCGTCGCGCGCATCGGACGCTGCCCGCCCCCTGGCTGCCCACCTCGCCGCGCGCCTGCGCGAACTGCGCGCCCGCCGCGGCTTCACCCAGGACCACGTCGCCAAGCGGCTGGGTTGCCACGAGTCGGCCGTGTCGCGGTGGGAGAGCGGCAGCCGGTTTCCGACCGGCGAGGACCTGGTCGCGCTCGCCGACCTGTTCGAGGTCAGCACCGACGACCTGCTCGGCCGCGGGCGCCAGTACGCGACCGGCGGCACGGCGCTCGTCGACATGCGGCTGCTCGAGCGGCTCGCGGCGGCGGAGTCGACCGAGGAGTTCGACCGGCTGATCCGCGAGAACGAGGAGCAGGCGGTCTGGCTGCCGGTGCCCGAGGGCGCGGTGCTGGTGCCGGTCGCCGAGGCGATGCGCTGGGCGAAGAAGGTCGCCGACAAGCACAAGCAGAGCCGCTACGTCGACCGCCTGTTCCGACCGCGCGGCTGATCGCACGCGGCCTGTGGCTGGCGGCGGATCGCAGGGGCGGATCGCGGGTCGATCCGCGTCGCCCGCCCGCCGCGCTACACGCCGCCGAGGCGGCGCGCGACCGCGTCGGTGAACGCCGCGGTCGTGGCGTCGCCGCCGAGGTCCCGCGTGCGGTCGCCGGCCGCGATGCTCTTGCGCACGGCCTCGTCGAGCATCGTGCCGAGCCCGCGGAACCCCGAGTGGGTCAGCAGCATCGCGAACGCGAGCAGCGCCGCCGACGGGTTGCACACGCCCTGGCCGGCGATGTCGGGCGCGGTGCCGCCGGCCGGGTCGAACATCGCGAGCGCGACGTCGCCCCGTTCGTCGAACGCGTAGTTGGCGCTCGCGCCGAGGCCGATGCTGCCGACCATGCCGCACGCCATGTCGGACAGGAAGTCGCCGTATTCGTTCGGCGTGACGACGACGCGGTAGTGCTCGGGGTCCTTGAGCAGCTTGTAGAGCAGCGCGTCGAAGAGCTCGCTCCGGTGCCCGACGTCCTCGAAGTCGCGGCGCACGCCGCGCACGATCTCCTCGAAGAACCCGTCGGTCGCGCGCTGGATCGTGTACTTGCTGCTGCTGACCACGTCGCACGACAGCCGCCGCGCCAGCCGGAACGCGAACAGCGCCGCCTCGCGCACCGGCCGGCGTTCGATCACGCGGATCGACACCGCGACCTCGTCGCCGATGCGCCGGCCGGCGTCCTCGTAGGTGCCGCCGACCGCGACCCGCACGATGTGCAGGTCGACGGCGCCGTCGTGCCGGGTCGCGACGCCGGGCAGGCTGCGCACCGGGCGGTGGATGACCGAGAAGCCGCAGCGCTCGCGCAGCACCTTGTTGGGGCTCTCGGTCTCGGTGACCGTCGGATACTTCATCGCGACGCGGTGCGCGCGGATCGCCGTGAGCGCCTCCTCGTAGCGCGCCTGGGCGTCGCGCCGCCGGGCGTCCAGCGACAGGTCGACCGGGTGGAACTGCACCGACAGCGGCAGCGCCGCGGCGACGCGGTGCACGCTCTCGGACAGCTCGGCGGAGATGCCGTCGCCGAGGAACTCGGCGACGTGGAGGGTTTCGCGGTCGGGCATCGTGCGCGCGCGATCGTATGCGGCGGCGGCTTCCGGTTGCACGAACCGGCCGCCGGTCCGGCGGGCGGCTACGCCCTCCGGCCGGTTGGATCGCGGCGGCGCCGTGCTACGTTCGAGGGCATCTGTGACCCCTCTCCCGACCTGAGCGCTCCGGCGTCCGCAGCGCCCGAGACGCCCGAAACGACCCGCATCGAGCGCGTCGACGCCTCGACGCCGGAGCTGCGCAAGACCTACGTCACGCGGCCGGCGCTCCGGTGGCGCACGTTCCTGCGCCGGTCGCGCGCCGAGCGCGAGTTCCAGAACCTCGCCGCGCTGCGCGACGCCGGCGTGTCGTGCGTGCGGCCGCTGCGCTGGTCCGAACTGCGCGAGGGGGGCTGCGTCCTGCGCAGCACGCTCGTGACCGCCCTCGAGCGCGGCGCGCGGGACCTGCGCGAGGTCCTGCGCGACGACCCCGGTCCCGGGGTGCGGCGGCGTTGCGCCGGGCGGCTCGGCGCGCTGCTGCGCGACGTGCACACGGCCGGGTTCTGCAGCACGACGGCCAGTCCGCGCAACGTGCTGGTGCTCGCCGACGGTCGCGTGGTGCTGTGCGACCAGCCGTACGCCAGCCGCGTGCGCGCCTCGTGGTGCGCGGCGCCGGTGCGCCAACTCGACGTCTACGACGCGTTCTTCTCGCCGAACCGTCTGCGCGAATGGTCCCGCACCGAACGCTGGGTCGGCGTGCTCGCCTACACCGCCGGCGACCGCGGCGCCGCGCGGCGGCTGTGGCGCAAGATCTCGGGCCGGCCGGGCTGGTGGTTCCACGTCGTCCGCCAGCTCTGCCGTCTGTCCGGCGTGCGGCGCCTCGGCCTGCCGCGCGCCGAGAGGGCGCGGTCGTGAGCGGCGCCGAGCCGCACGCGGCGGCCGGCGAGCAGCCCGGGCCGGGCTACATGTCCGCCGCCAAGCTCGCCAACTACCGCTCCGAACGCGGCGCGCGCGCCTACCTCGACGACCACCGCAAGAAGCTGCACCGGCGCTGGTCCGACCGCCGCGAACGCCGCATCCTGACCGAACTGCTGGGCGCCGCGGCGCCCGTCGGCCGACTGCTCGACGTGCCCTGCGGCTTCGGGCGGCTGCTCGACCTGCTGCGCGACCACGCCGCGGAGGTGGTCGAGGCCGACGTGTCGGAGTCGATGCTCGCCCTCAACGCGGAGCTGCACGGCGACGACGCGGCGGAGTATCTGCGCTGCTCGGCGCTCGACATCCCGGTGCCGGACCGCGCGTTCGACACCACCGTGTCGGTGCGCCTCAACCACCACCTCGACACCGAGGCCGACCGGTTGCGCCACCTGGACGAGCTGTGCCGCGTGACCCGCGGCCGGGTCGTGCTCACGTTCTTCTCGTCGTCGTCGTGGAAGGACCGGCTGCGGCGGCTGCGGCGCCGCTTCGACGGCAAGCGCCCGAAGAACACCCTGGCGCCGGCGCAGGTCGTGCAGCGCTTCGCGCAGAACGGCTTCCGCGTCGACGCGCTGCGGCCGCTGTCGCGGCTCGCGTCCGGCCACGTCTACGTGCGCGCGGTGCGCTCCGAGGTCGCGCCGGACCGGCGGTGACGCGGCCGGCGGGCACCGCGCGGCGCCGAGGCGCCCTCAGGGCTCGAAGCGGAAGCCGATGCCGCGCACCGTCAGCAGGTGGCGCGGCGACGCGGGATCACGTTCGAACAGCTTGCGCAGCCGCAGCACGACGTTGTCGAGCGTGCGCACGGTGCGGGGCGCGGCGCTGCCGAACAGGTGCTCGACGACGACGCGGCGCGAGACGACGGTCGCGGCGTGGCCCGACAGCAGCTTGAGCAGCTTGGTCTCGGTCGCGGTCAGCGCGACGTCCTGGCCGTCGTGCGTCACGGCCTTCATGGCCCGGAAGTCGACGCGGTTGCCGCCGAACGACAGCGTGTCCGAACCCGCCGCCGGCGGCGGCTGGCGGCGCAGCAGCGCGTCGACGCGCAGCAGCAGCTCCTTCAGGTTGAACGGCTTGGTCAGGTAGTCGTCGGCCTGCAGCTCGAGGCCGCGGATGCGGTCCTGGTCGGCGCTGCGCGCGCTCAGCACCAGCACGGGGGTGCGGTCGCCGCGCGCGCGCAGCTCGCGCAGCACCTCGAAGCCGTCCTTGCCGGGCAGCATCACGTCGAGGATCAACAGGTCGATGCCGCCCTTCGCCATGCGCTCGAGCACGCGCGGGCCGGTCAGCACGTGCTCGGCGTGGTAGGACTCGAGCGACAGGTTGTCGCACAGCATCTCGCCGAGCGCGCGCTCGTCCTCGGCGACGAGGATCCACCGGCTCACGTGGCCTCCAGCGGCAGCCGCACGGTGAACGCGCTGCCGCGGTCGCGCCCCTCGCTGTCGGCCTGCACGGTGCCGCCGTGGGCCAGCACCAGCTCGTGCACGAGGTGCAGGCCGAGGCCGGTGCCGCCGCTCGATTCGTCGCTCCCGCGCCAGAACGGCTCGAAGGCGTGCGCCAGCTCCGCGTCGTCGAGACCGCGTCCGGCGTCGTGCACCGCGATGCGCGCCTCGCCCGCGCGGCCCTCGGCGGCGACGCGCACCGTGCTGCCGGCGGGCGAGAACTTGATCGCGTTGTCGAGCAGGTTGCGCAGCACGAGCTGCAGCGCCGCGGGGTCGCGCCGGATCGGCAGCGGACCGGCGGCGTCGACCTCGAGCTGCACGTCGGCGGCGAGCGCGCGGGCCCGCATCGCGTCGACGGCGTCGTGCACGTCGGCGGCGAGGTCGCCGCGCTCGGGCCGCATCGGCTTGCCGGTGGTGCGCAGCCCGGCGGCGGTCAGCACGTTGTGCAGGCCGCGCTCGAGCCGCTCGGCCTCGAGCAGGCCGTTGGTCAGGTAGCGCGCCAGCTTCCCGTCCGGCAGCCGTCCGTCGCGCAGCGACTCGAGCAGCAGCACGATCGTCGCGAGCGGCGTCTTCAGCTCGTGCGTCGCGGCGGCGAGGAAGCGGTCCTGCTGCGCGCGCAGCAGGGTCTCGCGGCGCACCGACGCGAGGTAGAGCCAGCCGCAGACCAGCAGCACGAGGCCGAAGAAGGCGCCCTCGGTGGCGAACATCCAGCGGCGGCGGCCCGCGAGCTCGGCGAGCGACTGCGCGTCGGCGGCGCCGAGCGCCTTCGCGGCGCCGTCGACGTCACCGGCGACGAGCCGTTCGCCGGCGGCAGCGATCTCGCTGCTGGCCAGCAGCTGGAAGGTCGTCCACCAGGCGACCAGCGCCAGGGACAGACCGAGGATCAGGCCGAACAGCAGCGAGCTCGAGCTCCGGACCACGGCTCACAGCGTACGCAGCTGCAGCGCGTAGCCGAAGGCCCGGACCACGTTCGCGAAGCTCGCCGAGGCGTCGTTGTCGTGGGCGACGGTGTAGGTGCCGCGCCCGAGCGCCGTGTACCCGCCCAGCACCCGCTCGCCGCCGTTGCTGAAGCGGATGCCCGAGGGGTTGGCCGCCGGCACCAGCGAGGCGAGCTGCTCGTAGAGCACGACGCCGTTGATCGCGGGGTCGGCGGGCAGGCTCAGCACGAGCTGCTCGCCGCCGACCGCGCCGGTGCCGCTGGCGAGGACCACGGGGGTGAAGTCCGGGCTCGCCAGCAGTGCGCAGCTCGTGCCCGGCAGCGTGAACGGCAGCGGCGCGAAGGCGACGCTGTTGCTCAGCCCGAAGATGCCGACGACCGGGGCGTTGGCGCCGAGGTTCTGTCCGGTCAGCACGTGCGCCGCGCCCGGGGCGAAGACACCCGACGCGCCGACGCTCGCAGCAGGCAGGCCGGCGCCGGCGCTGCAGCCCTGCCCGTAGGCCGTCGCGGCGCCGTTGGTGACGCCGCCGGTCGTGTTCGCGCCGTCGAGGATCGCGTGCGCGAAGCCGAAGTTCTGGATGTCGTTGCCGACCATCGTGACGTCGACGACCAGCCATTCGCCGGCCTGCAGCGCCACCGGGACCTGCGTCTGGAACGGGAAGCGCAGGCTGTCGCCCGGGCCGCCCCACGGGTGCGGCGCGGCCGAACCGTTGTCCGGCAGATACGACCACGGACCGCTGTAGACGGTCGTCAGCGGCTGCGTCAGGTTGGCGGCGAAGTCGGCGCCCGGCGTCGGGATCGCCGTCGTGCCGACGCGGATCGTCAGCTGCTGGATCGAGAACGGCCCGGGCGCCCCGACCTGCGGGATCGGGCCGTCGTAGCGCAGCGCGAGCTCGTCGACGAGGAGCGGCGTCGTGCCGACCTCGGTGTCGTCGTAGAACATCTGCACGCGCGCGTTCGGCTGCATGAACGGGATCTGGCTGAAGTTCGGCAGCTCGAACGACGGGAACGTCGTGCTCGGCAGCTCGACGAACGTCTGGGCGGGGAGGGAGGCGGCGGCGACGCCGACGCCGAGGACGATGGTGGAGATCTTCATGGCGGTGGGGGTCACGACAGGCCCGGACGCTAGGCGCGCGCGCCGGTCCGTTTGTCACGGACCGGTCATTCGCCGCCGCGGCGCGTTCGCCGCTACGCTGGAGGCCATGCTCCGTGTCCCGCCGCTCGCCGCGCTCCCGCTCGCCGCGGTCCTGTCGGCGGCGGTCCTGTCGGCCGCCGGGGTGCGCGCCCAGCAGCCGGCGCACGGCGCGGCGTCCGAGGCCCCTGCCGCGCCGGCACACGTCGACGCGTTCGTGCAGGAGCTGTGCATCGACTGCCACGGCGGCGGCACGGTCAAGGGGTCGCTCGACCTGACGCGTCAGCCGGTGGACGAGGTCGACCGGCTGTGGCGCTGGAGCCGCATGCGCGACCGCGTGCTCGCCGGCGAGATGCCGCCGCCGGACGAGACGGCGCCGACCGAGGCCGAGCGCGCGCGCTTCGCCGAGTGGGTCGCGGCCGAGCTCGCGCGGCGCGTACCGGCGTTGCCGGCCGACCCGGGACGCGTGACCGTGCGGCGCCTGAGCCGCGGGCAATGGCGCAACGCGGTCCGCGACCTGCTCGGCATCGACGCGCCGATCGACGGGTTCCCCGCCGACGACCTCGGCTACGGGTTCGACTCGATCGGCGACGCGCTGTCGTTCTCGACGCTGCATCTCGAGACGTATCTCGCGGCGGCCCGTCGCGTCTCGGCGGCGGTCTTCCACGGCGAGGTCCCCGGCGCCCCGGAGCGGCGGCGCCTCGAGGCGGAGCGCATGCACGTCGTCGACGACCGCGGCGTCGACCAGCGCGGCGACGTCGCCAACCTCTACACGAACGCGACCCTGACCGACACCGTCGCGGTGCCGCGCGACGGCGAGTACCGGGTGCGCGTCGTGGCCGCAGGGCGACAGGCCGGCGACGAGCCGGCGCGCATGCAGCTCGAGGTCGACGGTCGCGCCGTCGAGCGGTTCGACGTCGCGCAGGACGAGCCCGCCGACTTCGAGGCGGCGCTGTCTCTGCGCGGCGGCGCGCACCGCATCGCGGTCTCGTTCGTCAACGACTACTACGACCCGAAGCACCCCGACCCGCGGCGGCGCGACCGCAACCTGCTCATCGACCTGGTCGACGTGGTCGGGCCGCTCGATCCGCGGCCGGTGCCGAGCCAGCAGGCGTGGCTGCACGCGGCGGCGGACGGGCGCACCGACATCGCGCGCCTGCGCAGCCAGGTGCGCGCGATGCTGCCGCGCCTGTGGCGCCGACCCGTCGCGGGCCCCGAGCTGCAGCGCGTGCAGCGCGCGGGCGTCGACCTCCTGCGCGCGGGCGCGCCGATGCTCGAGGCGCAGCGCTTCGTGCTCACGGCGGCCCTGACCTCGCCGAACTTCCTGTTCCGCGTCGAGCCCGAGGGCGCTGGCCGCGGCGCGCGCGAGCTGTCGGACCACGCGCTGGCGAGCCGGCTGTCGTTCTTCCTGTGAGCGAGCGCTCCCGACGAAGAGCTGCAGCGGCTCGCGGCGGCCGGCCGGCTCGACACCGGCGACGCGCTGGCCGAGCAGGTCGATCGCATGCTCGCGGACCCTCGCGCGGACCGCCTCGCGACCGACTTCGCCGCCCAGTGGCTCGAACTGCGGCAGCTGGACGACGTGACGCCCGACCCGGAGCGCTTCCCGGGCTTCGACGCGGCGCTGCGCCGCGCGCTGCGCCGCGAGACCGAGATCTTGTTCCTCGCGGTCCTGCGCGAGGGGCGCGACGTGCGCGCGCTGCTCGACGCCGAGTTCACGCACGTCGACGCGACGCTCGCGCGCTTCTACGGGCTGGCGGACGACGTCCGGGGTGACGGCGACCCGCACGCGTTCGTGCGCGTGGCGCTCGCCGGCGCCGACCGCGTGCGCGGCGGGGTGCTCGGGCACGCCAGCGTGCTCACCGTGACGTCCAATCCGACCCGCACGTCGCCGGTCAAGCGCGGCAAGTGGATCCTCGAGAACCTGCTCGGACAGGGGCCGCCGCCGCCGCCGCCGGGCAACGACTCGTTCGCCGACGAAGCCGGCATCGACAGCTCCGCGTCGCTGCGCGAGCAGATGGCCCGGCACCGTGAGTCGTCGAAGTGCGCGGTCTGTCACGTGCGCATGGACGCGCTCGGCCTCGCGCTCGAGCGCTTCGACGCGATCGGGCGGCGCCGCGAACAGGACCGCGGCGGCGCCGTCGACGCGACCGGCGAGCTGCCGGACGGCACGGTGCTCGACGGCCTCGCCGACCTCAAGCGCGTGCTGGTCGCCGACCCGTCGTTCGTGCGCGCGCTGGCGTGCAAGCTGTTCGTCTACGCGGTCGGCCGCGACCTGCGGCCGGTCGACCGGCTGCGCGTCGACCTCGCGGTGCGCGAGCGTCTCGCGGCCGGCGAGGTCACGCTGCGCGACCTGATCCTGCTCGTCGTGCGCGACGTCGCGCTACGCCGCGCTACGGCAGACTGAGCGCGCCGAGCAGCTCCTTGTGCTGCGCGGCGTCGAGCACGCGCGGCACCTTGTGCTGGCCGCCGATCTTGCCGCGCCGCCGCATGAACGCGAGGAACGCACCCGCCGGCAGCGGCTCGACGACGGGCGCCAGCAGGCCGTAGGAGCGGTGCGTCGCGTAGTCTTCGTTGCCGCGCTGCAGCGTCTCGTCGAGCACGCGCGCGAACGCCGCGTCGTCGTCCGGGGCGCGGTGGAACTCGATCAGGTAGCGGTGGCCGCCCATCGGTTCGCCGGCGTCGGGGTAGCGCACGCCGACGGCGAACTCGCTGACGATCGCGCCGGTCGCCGTCGACGCCGCCGCGACCGCGCGCTCGAGCTCGCCGCCGCTGACGTGCTCGCCGAAGGCGTTGAGCGTGTGCGCGGTGCGGCCGGCGAAGACGAGGCGCAAGGGCGCGACGCTCGTGAACCGCACGACGTCGCCCACGAGATACGACACGATGCCCGAGTCGGTCGTCAGCGCGACCGCGTAGTCGACGTCCGGCTCGACCTCGTGGCACGCGAATCGCCGCGCGTCAGGCCGGCCGAGCTCCTCGACCGGCACGAACTCGAAGAACGTCGCGCGATCGAGCAGCGGCAGCATGCCGGGGTCGTCCCGGCGGTCCTGCACCGCGAGCATGCCGCCTTCGGACGCGGAGTAGGTGTCCGTGCAGCGGATTTCGCGGCCGATCAGCGCGCGCATGCGGCTCGCGTAGGGCGCGAAGGTGACGCCGCCGTGCACGAACAGCTGCAGGTGCGGCCAGACGTCGGCGAGCGTGTCGGCGCGGCGGCCTGCGGCGCGGCAGCGCTCGAGCACCGCCTCGCCGAACAGCACGATCCAAGACGGCACGCCGGCGAGCATGCGCAGGTCGACGTCGGCGCACTGCGCGGCGGCGGCAGCGACCTTCTGTTCCCATGACGGCATCGCGCGGACCGCCGCGTCGGGCGCGTGCAGGCCGCGCAGGCAGCGCGGCACGTGCAGCGCCATGATGCCGGTGTTGTCGCCGACGAAGACGTCGCCGTGCGGGCGGAGCGCGGTCGAACCGCCGAGGAACAGGAGCCGCCCGCCGAACAGGTCGCCGCCGCCGTCCGCGAGGTGCGGCACCAGCGAGTCGAAGCCGCCTCTCCGGTTGTTCGCGATCGTCGCGGCGCTGACCGGCAGGTACTTCTCGCCGCTCGTCGTGCCCGACGAGATCGCCCAGTAGCGCACGAGCCCGGGCCAGACGACGTCGCGTTCGCCCGCGCGCGCGCGGTCCCACCACGGCGCCATGGCCGCGTAGTCGGCGAGCGGCACCGCGCGCACGAGGTCGGCGTGGCAGCGCACGCGGTCCAGCCCGTGGGCCTTGCCGAACGCGGTGCCGCGCATGCGCGCGAGCAGCCGGCCGAGCAGGCGCTCCTGGGGCGCCCGCGGCGCCGCCGCGTTCTGCAGGAGGAGCCGCAGGCGGCGCCGGGCGACCCGTTCGGCGACGCGGCCGATCAGGCTCATGCGGTCGCCCCGCGCGCGCGGAAGGCCGGGCCCTCCTCGATCGTCGGCGCCGGCACGACGCCGCCGATCGACCGCACCGCGAAGTCCGCCGTCGCCATGATCGACAGCATCGGGTTGACGCGCACGCTCTCAGGGAACACCGAGCCGTCGGCGACGAACAGGTCCTCGAAGCCGCGCACGCGGAAGTGCTCGTCGACGACGTCGCGCTGCGGGTCGGAGCCGAGGCAGGCGCCGCCTTGCGGATGCGAACTGCCGAAGCCGATCAGGTCGCCCTGGCGCTGCATCGCCGCGTCGACGCGGTCGAGGTGCCGTGCGGAGGTGATCTCGGCGGGCACCGCGCTCGGCACGAACACCCGCGTGGCACCGGCGGCGAGCAGCGCGCGCGCCGCCGTCTTGCAGCCGTCGCGGAACGCGGCCAGTTCGCCCGGCGACATGCGGAAGCGCAGGTCGGCGTGGTCGAACAGCCGCCGCGCGATGCGGTGGCCGAGGCCGAGGAACACCTCGCCGGTCGCCTGCGTCGGGAACAGCACGCCGAGCGCGGCCAGCCGGCGGTAGTTCTGCATGCGCTCGGCGTGGTCCCGGTAGAAGCCCGGCAGCGTCAGCGCGAGCGACACGGGCGGGTTCTGGCACTGCTCGATGATGAAGCGCTCCGAGACGTGGTGCACGCACATCTGGTCGCCGTCGAAGCCGTCGAGGTCGCGGTCGAACTCGCCGAACACGATGCCGCCGGCGTTGAACGACGTGCGCTTGCCCGCGCGGCCGCGGTGCAGGCCCGAGCGCAGCAGGAGTTCGGGGGTGTTGATCGCGCCGCCGGCGAGCACGTAGCGGTCGGCGACGACCCGCACCGGCTCGCCGGTGG
>CALKYL010000042.1 GCA_938003515.1 uncultured bacterium | reverse complement strand
CCGACGCCGTGTTCGCACCGTCGCGCTTCCTCGCCGACGTGTTCGCCGCGAACGGCTTCCCGCACGCGGCGCTCGAGGTCGTGCCCTACGGCCTGGAGCCGGGCCGCGTCGCCCGCCGCGAGGTCGCGAGGCCGCGGAGCCCCCTGCGCGTCGGCTTCTGCGGCGTGCTGTCGCCGTGGAAAGCGCCGCTCGTCGCCGTCGAGGCCGTGCGGCGCGCGTCGGCGCCGATGCAGCTGACCGTGCACGGCGACACCGAGGAGCCGATGTTCGCCGACTACATCGCGCGCGTGCGCAGGGCCGCCGGCGGCGACCCGCGCGTCGCGTTCCCGGGCCCGTACGACGCGGCGGCGATCGGCGACGTGTTCGCGGACATGGACGTGCTGGTGGTGCCGAGCACCTGGTACGAGAACACGCCGTTCGTCGTGCTCGAGGCGTTCGCCGCCGGCGTGCCGGTCGTCGCGTCCGACCTCGGCGGGCTCCGGGAGATCGTGCGCGACGGCGTCGACGGCCTCCTGTTCCGCGCCGGCGACCCGGCCGACCTCGCGGCCAAGCTCGACCGGCTGGCCGACGGCGACGTCTACCGCCGGCTCCGCCCCGCGCCGCCGCCCGACATGCGGCAGAACTACGCGCGCTTCGCGGCCGCCTACCGCGGCTGAGCCGTCCCCCGTCGCCGACGGCCCGCAGGGCCCGCTGCGACGACCTGCTCCGAACGCGCTACGCCGGCCCCGGCAGCGTCTGCTGCCAGCGCCACGCGTCGGCCATCGCGCGCTCGAGCGGCAGCTCCGCCCGCCACCCGAGCACCTGCTCGGCCTTCTTCGTGTCCGCATAGGCGGCGACCACGTCGCCGGGCCGGCGGTCGGCGAACTGCCACGCGAGTTCCACCCCGGTCGCCGTCTCGAACGCGCGGATCACCTCGAGCACCGTCGAGCCGGTGCCCGTGCCCAGGTTGAACACCTCGACCGGCTCGGCCGCGGCGCCGGCAGCGAGCCGGTCCATCGCGAGCACGTGCGCGCGAGCGACGTCGACGACGTGGATGTAGTCGCGGATGCAGGTGCCGTCGCGCGTCGGGTAGTCGTTGCCGAAGACCTTCAGCGGCCCGCGCAGGCCGGCCGCGCTCTGGGTCAGGAACGGCACCAGGTTCTGCGGCACGCCGAGCGGCAGCTCGCCGATCCTCGCCGACGGGTGCGCGCCGACCGGGTTGAAGTAGCGCAGCGCGATCGCGCGCACGCCGTGCGCCCGCGCCGCGTCGCGCAGGATCTCCTCGCCGATCTGCTTCGTGTTGCCGTAGGGCGACTCGGCGGGCACGACCGGCGCGTCCTCGCGGATCGGCAGCTCCGTGGCCTGGCCGTAGACGGTGCAGGACGAGCTGAAGATGAAGCTGCAGCTCGGCCGCTCGGCGACGAAGTCGAGCAGGTTGACGAGCGAGCCGAGGTTGTTGTGGTAGTAGGCGAGCGGCTTCTGCACCGACTCGCCGACCGCCTTGAACGCCGCGAAGTGCACGATCGCGTCGAGGTCCCGGTGCGCGGCCAGCAGATCGCGGCACGCGCCGCGGTCGGCGAGGTCGACGTCCGCCCACTCCGGCCGCCGGCCGGCGATCGCCTCGACGCCGTCCAGCACCTCCGCGCGCGTGTTGGCGAGGTTGTCGGCGACCACCACGTCGTGGCCGCGCTCGAGCAGCTCGACCGCGGTGTGCGAGCCGATGTAGCCGAGCCCGCCGGTGACCAGGACCTTGCTCACTTGCGTACGTATCGCTCGAAGTCGCGGTGCTCCTGCTTGTAGAGCACCTCCTCGGGCAGCTGCTTGAAGGCCTCGTAGGTGATCTTCAGCCCTTCGGCGCGCGACACCTTCGGCTCCCAGCCGAGCTCCTGCTTGGCCCTGGTGATGTCGGGCCGGCGCTGCGTCGGGTCGTCCTTCGGCAGCGGCTTGTAGACGATCTTCTGGTTGGTCGCGGTCAGCTTGATGATCTCCTCGGCGAACTCCTTGATCGTGATCTCGTCGGGGTTGCCGATGTTGACCGGATACGGGTAGTCGCTGAGCAGCAGCCGGTAGATGCCTTCGATCAGGTCGTCGACGTAGCAGAACGAACGCGTCTGGCTGCCGTCGCCGAACACCGTCAGGTCCTCGCCGCGCAGCGCCTGGCCGATGAACGCCGGCAGCACACGGCCGTCGTTGAGCCGCATGCGCGGGCCGTAGGTGTTGAAGATGCGCACGATGCGCGTCTCGAGGCCGTGGTAGGTGTGGTAGGCCATCGTCATGGCCTCCTGGAAGCGCTTGGCCTCGTCGTAGACGCCGCGCGGGCCGACCGGGTTGACGTTGCCCCAGTACGACTCGGGCTGGGGGTGCACGAGCGGGTCGCCGTAGCACTCCGAGGTCGACGCGACCAGGATGCGCGCCTTCTTGGCCTTGGCCAGGCCGAGACAGTTGTGCGTGCCGAGCGAGCCGACCTTGAGCGTCTGGATCGGGATCTTCAGGTAGTCGATCGGGCTCGCGGGCGACGCGAAGTGCAGCACGTAGTCGAGCGGCCCCGGCACGTGCACGAACGTCGTGACGTCGTGGTGGTAGAACGTGAACTCGCGCTTCGGGAACAGGTGCTCGAGGTTGCGCAGGTCGCCGGTGATGAGGTTGTCCATGCCGACGACGTCGTAGCCCTCGGCGAGGAAGCGGTCGCACAGGTGCGAGCCGAGGAAGCCGGCGGCGCCGGTGATCAGGATGCGCGGCATGTTCGCTCCTTACTTGACGCCGATGCCGGTGTAGGTGAAGCCCAGCTCGCGCAGCTCCGCGCCGCTGTAGACGTTGCGGCCGTCGAACACGACCGGCTGCTTGAGCGCCTGCTTGACGCGATCCCAGTCCGGCACGCGGAACTCGCGCCACTCGGTCACCAGCAGGAGCGCGTCCGCGCCGTCGAGCGCCGCGTAGGCGTCCGGCGCGTACGAGATGCGGTCGCCGATCATGTGCTTCGCCTCGTCGACCGCGACCGGGTCGTAGGCGGTCACCGTCGCGCCGGCCGACGTCAGCTGCTCGCAGATGACGAGCGCCGGCGCCTCGCGCATGTCGTTGGTCTCCGGCTTGAAGCTCAGCCCCCACATCGCGAAGTGGCGGCCCTTCAGGTCGCCGAAGTGCTTCTTGACCTTCGCGAACAGCACGTGCTTCTGCGACTCGTTGACGTCCTCCACCGCCTGCAGGATGCGCAGTTCGTAGCCGCTCTCGCGGCCGGTGCGCACCAGCGCCTTGACGTCCTTCGGGAAGCAGCTGCCGCCGTAGCCGATGCCCGCGTAGATGAAGCGCGGCCCGATGCGCGGGTCGCTGCCGATGCCCTTGCGCACCTCGTTGACGTCGGCGCCGAGCAGCTCGCACAGGTTGGCGATGTCGTTCATGAACGAGATCTTGGTCGCCAGCATCGCGTTGGCGGCGTACTTCGTCATCTCGGCCGACGGCACGTCCATGAAGTAGACCGGGTGGCCGTTGAGCGTGAACGGCTTGTAGAGCCGCGCCAGCACCTCCTGCGCGCGCTCGCTCTCGACGCCGCAGACGATCCGGTCGGGCTTCATGAAGTCGTCGATCGCCGCGCCCTCCTTGAGGAACTCGGGGTTGCTCGCGACGTCGAAGCCGAGCGACGAGCCGCGCGCGGTCAGCGCCGCCTGCAGCTCCCTGCGCACCTTCTCGGCCGTGCCGACGGGCACCGTGCTCTTGGTGACGACGACCAGGTAGTCGGTCATCGTCTCGCCGATCTCCTTGGCGACCGCGAGCACGTAGCGCAGGTCCGCGCTGCCGTCCTCGCCGGGCGGCGTGCCGACGGCGATGAACGCCGCCTCGGCGCCCTTGACGGCGTCGGCGAGGCGCGTCGTGAACTTCAGGCGGCCCGCCTTGGTGTTGCGCTCGACGAT
>CALKYL010000041.1 GCA_938003515.1 uncultured bacterium | reverse complement strand
AGAAACCTGGCCAGGAAGTTCGAGACGGCGGTGACGTCGCCCTCGACCCGCTCGTGGTCGCTGTCGTACCCGCGGTGGGTCGCGAGGTCGAACGCGACGCTGAGCCCCTGCTGGCCGCTCTGCAGCGCCTTCCGGTAGAACTCGTTGGTCTTCTCCGCGGTCGAGAAGCCCGCGTACTGCCGGATCGTCCACGGCCGCTGCGCGTACATCGTCGCGTAGGGTCCGCCGAGGAACGGCGGCACGCCGGGAAGCGAGCCATGGTGGGGGAACTCGCGCGGTTCGTAGAGCACGCGGTGCGCGATGCCCTCGGGGCTCCGCCACGGCGGCAGCGAGTCGTTGGCGTCGGCGCGCGCGCCGGCCGGCGGGGGCGGGAACTCGTCGAAGCCGTACGGCAGCTTGGTGAAGTCGGGGTTCATCGGGCGGCTGCAATCTAGTGCATCGGCGGCGCGGGCTGGAGGGAACGGGGCCGCCGCTCGGCCCTGCTCGGTCCTGCCCGGCCGGCGGGCCGGCCGGGCTCCGCCGGTCGCGGGCGCGACGCAGCGACGGGAGCTGACGGTCCTCTGACGCGCGCGCGGGCCCGCATCGCGTAGGCTCTCGACATGTGCCGCGTCCTCGCGTTCGCGCTGCTCGCGATCCTGCCGATCCCCTCGCTGGCGGCGCAGGGCCAGGCGAGAGAGGCCTGGGAGAAGCAGCGCCGCAAGGTGCTCGCCGAGAACGGTCAGCGCCACCTGCGGCTCGGTTCGTGGGCGCGCGACCGGGGGCTCGTCGCGCAGGCGACCGCCGAGTTCCTGCTCGCGGTCGAGGTCGCGGAGGGCGAGAACCCGGGCGCCGTGCAGGTGCTCGGCATCATGCGCTCGCTCGACGAGCGCTTCTGGACCCGGAAGCGCGAGCGGCCCGGGAAGCGCCTGCTCGACCTGTACCACGACCGCGCGACACGCGCCCTGCGCGACGACCGCGAAGCGCGCTATCGGCTCGCCACCCAGGCGCACCGCCGCAAGCTCGACGACGTGGCGCTGCGTGAGTTCGCGGCGCTCGTGCGCGGCCGGGACGAGGCCCTCGAGCTGGACGACCGCGGCCGCATCGTGCTCGACGTCGGGGCGGTGCCGGACGACGTGTCTGCCAGGCTGCTCGCCGAGACCGTCGCCGTCGACGACAGGCGCTACGCGCGCGACGAAGCGACGCGCGGCCTGCCCGACGGCGCGGCGGTGCACGAGCGGCAGAGCGACACGCTGCGCGTGCGCGGCACGCTGCCGTCCGAACGACTCGACGACCTGTTCGTGCTCGGCGAGGCGCTGCTGCCGCACCTCGAGCAGCGCTTCGCCGGACGGCCGGTGCAGCGTGTGAAGGTGTTCGTGTTCGCGACCCGCGCCGAATACGCCGGCTACCTCGCCGCGCACGCGATGCAGCGCTACCGCAACGCCGCCGGCTTCGCCGACTACGGCGCGCAGCAGGCGATCGTCTGCGCCGAGGGCGCCGACGAAGACGGTCTGCGCGGACTCCTGCTGCACGAGCTCGCGCACCTCTACGATCACCAGATCGCGCCTGCGGTGCTGCCGAGCTGGTATTGCGAGGCCCTCGCGCAGAGCATCGGCGGACCCGGCGCGTGGCGCTTCGAGGACGGCGCGCTCGAGCTGCCGGGGCGCATGTCGCCGGCCGAGCGCGACCGCCTCGCCGCCGGAATCGACGGCTTCTCGCTGCGCCGCCTGCTCGCCGCCGACGCCGGCGCGTTGTTCGAGCAGGACGTCGCCCGCGCGCACCGCTTCTACGTCGAGGCCTGGGGCCTGCTCGAGTTCCTGCGCACCGCCGCCGGGGACGGCGTCGCCGCGCGCTTCGCGGTGTGGGAGGACATGTGCCGCGGGCGGGCCGTCGGCGCGGCGCCGAAGCAGCCCGGTGGGGCCGCGCGGACGAGGGACGCCGCCGAGGCCCGCGAGCTGTTCGATGACATGTTCGGCCCGCAGCTCGACGAGCTCGAGCGCGCCTTCGTCGCCTGGGTCCGCGGGGACTAGCCGGGTCTCGACAGGGACGCCGCCGGCGACGACCCTCCACGGCATGCGACCCACACCCCCCGGTTGGCCCCGCATCTCGGCGGCGCTGTTCTACGACGACCCGCGGCGCGCGATCGACTGGCTGTGCGAGGCGTTCGGCTTCGCGATCCGCCTCGTCGTCGAAGGCGAGAACGGCCGCGTCGAGCACAGCGAGCTGGAGCTCGGCGACGGGCTGATCATGGTCGCCGGCGCCGGGCCCGAGCACGCGCGCAGCGGCCAGTCGTGGCGGGAGCGGCTGGCGACGCCGTCGATGGTCGGCGGACGCACGACGCAGAACCTGTGCGTCTACGTCGACGACGCCGACGCGCACTGTCGCCGCGCCCGCGCGGCCGGCGCCGAGATCGCGGTCGAGCCGACGACGACCGACTACGGGGCGGACTACTGGTCGGACCGCGGCTACTGCGCGGTCGACCCCGGCGGTCACGTGTGGTGGTTCCTGCAGCGCCTGTCGACCCGGGGCGAACCCCACGGCGGTTGACCACCGGCGCCCTCGGGCCGGCGCGGGAGCCGCGCGCCACGCGGCGCTGGCGTTCGGGCCGCCGTTCGGGCACCGTCTCCGTGCCCGCCGCCGACGCGCCCGACCATGGACGAACCGCCGACGCTGTCCGCCGAACTGCTCGCGCGCGTGCTCGCCGATCCCCCGCCGGAGCTGTGGCCGGCGCGCGGGCAGCTGACCGCGGAGGACCGCGCGCTGTATTACGTGCTCGCCCGAGACGTCTACGAGGGCTGGGGCGAGATCGTCGACGCCGGCGCGCTGATCGGGGCGTCGGCGCGCCTGTTCGCCGCCGGGCTGTGCGACAACCCGCGCGTCGCCGACAAGCGCGGCCGCATCCAGGTCTTCGACCTGTTCGAGGATCGCGTCGACGGGCCGTGCGCGACGCAGATCCGGCGGCTGCTCGGCGAGGTCGTGGCGCAGCCGCCGTCGCCGCCCCGCGCGCTGCGCCGCGTGTTCCGCGCGGTCGGCACGCGCGTCGTCCGGCTGCTGGGCGGCGGCCGCTTCGACTTCCTGCCCGTCTTCGAGCAGGAGACGCGCGCCTGTCGTGAGTACCTGCGCGTGTTCAAGGGCGACATCCGCGCGCAGCGGCCGCACGGCGACCGACCGGTCGAGATCCTGTCCATCGACGTCGCGAAGAGCCCCGAGCTGATGATGGCCGTCGCGCGCAACTTCTTCCCGAGCCTGGTGCCGGGTCGCTCGCGCGTCGTGCACCAGGACTACCTGTTCGCGTTCCAGCCGTGGCTGCACGTGTTCATGGAGCTGCTCGCCGACTGGTTCGAGAAGGAGTTCGACACCGAGTTCTGCTCGACGGTCTTCCGGCTGGTGCGGCCGATCGACGCCGCGGTCGTCGAACGCGTCGTCGGCAGGACGCGCGCCGACTGGGATCGCCTGGAGAACGCGCGCCTGATCGAGCGGGCGATCGCGCGGTCGGACCGACGGTGAGGCAAGATCGTCGTCAGCGGCGCGCTCGCGTACTTCTACCTGCAGCAGGGTCGCCGCGACCTGGCGGTGGCCGCGTTCGAGCAGGCGATGCGCACCTACGACGTTTCGGAGGAGCTGGTGCAGAAGAGCGAGCTCGCGCGCCTGATCGACCGCCAGCACCTAGACCTCGCCTACCGGACGGCCGCGCGGGGGGCCTGAGGCCTACGCGTCGTCGGGGCGGCGCGCGGCCGCGAAGGCCGCGACGTCGCTGCCTGCCGAGAGCAGC
>CALKYL010000040.1 GCA_938003515.1 uncultured bacterium | reverse complement strand
GCCGGCGCGCGGCCGCGGCGCGACCCGCGCGACCTGCCGCCGCTCGACGCGATGCAGGTGCTGGTGCCGTGGCTCGACGCGCCGGCCGAGCTCGTGACGTTCGGCGACCGGACGTCGGCCGCGCGCCGCGAGCGCTACGTGCACCAGGTCGTGCGCGCGCTCGGCGCCGTGCTCGTGCACGGCGAACGCGACGGCCGCGTCGTCGCGAAGTTCGCGAACCTGACCGGCCACGCGCACGCCGACGTGCGGCGCGCGGCGTTCGACACCCTGGCGAAGCTGCCGGCCGGCAGGGTGCCGTTCGCCGCGATGGCGGCGATCGTGCGCGACGACGGCGCGGCCGGGGACCGGCGCCGCGCGGCCGTCGTCGTGGCGTCGTGCAGCTCGCACCCCGACGCGATGGAGCTCCTGGTGCGGCTCGCCCTCGAGCCCGCGCACCCGGCGCACGACGTCGCGATCGGCCGCCTCGCCGAGCGCGGCGATCCCGTCGGCGTTGCGGCGCTGCAGCAGGCGCACGTCGAGACCGCCGCGCACGAGCGCGCGATCGACCAGGTCGTCATGGCCGTGGACCAGCGCCACCGGGAAGGCGCGCTGCTGCAGCCGGCGGAGCTCTACCGCGTGCTGCTGCGCGTCGCGTGGCACCGGGTCCGCGGCAGCGAAGAGGCCGCGGAGGTCGCCGCGTCGACGGCCCGGATGCTGCGCTCCGGCGGCGGCCCGCTGCGCCCCGCGCTCGAGCAGCTGCTGGGCCTGCCGTCCGGACCGAGCCCGTTCGACGCGGACGTGGCGGAGCGCGTCGAGCGCGCGTGGCGCGCCTTCGCGCGCGAGCTGCTGCGCGACTGACCGCGGCGGCAGGCGCGACGAACGGCGATGCCGTTCGCGTCGTCGCGCGGGGTTCCGCTAACCTCCCGCTCCCGTGGCGAGTCTCCCTGCATGACCCGGCGTCCGAGCCTGTCGCTGCCGGTGCAGGTCGGCTACTCGGTCGCGGACCTCGGCGTCAACACCGTCGAGACGATGCTGCGGCTGTACCTGCTGGTGTTCTACACCCAGGAGGTCGGGCTCGCCGCCGAGCTCGCCGGCGTCGCGTCGGCCCTCGCGCTGGTCTGGGACGCCGTGACCGATCCGATGATGGGCCAGATCAGCGACCGCACGCGGCACCTGCTCGGCGGTCGCCGCGGCTGGCTGCCGATCGGCGGCGTGCTGTTCGCGGTCGGCACGCTGCTGGTCTTCTGGCCGCCGCAGCTCGACAGCCAGGGCGCGCGCTTCGCGTGGCTGCTCGGCAGCTACTGCTTCCTCAACACCGGCATGACCGTGCTCAGCGTGCCGTACATGGCGATGGCCGGCGAGATGACGGTGGATCCGCACGAGCGCACGGTGCTGTTCGGCTGGCGGTTCGCGTTCACGAACTTCGGCGCGATGTGCGCGGCCGCCCTGCCGCTCCTGTTCCTCGGCGGCGACGATGACAACGTCGCGACGCTGCCGGACGTGAGCGCCGTCGCGGCCGGCCTGGTCGTCGCGACCGCGCTGACGTCGTGGGCGGCCACGCGCAACACGCGCTTCCTGGTCGTGCCGGTGCGGCGCGAACGGCTCTGGCGCGCGGTCGTGCTCCCGCTCCGCAACCCGACGTTCCGGCCGCTCCTGGCCGCCTACGTCGTCGCGACCACCGGCATCGGCGTCAACGCCGCGACGTTCTTCTACTACTACCGGCACTGGCTCGAGCTGCCTGCCGCCCGGACGCAGACCGTGCTCGCGGTCTTCCTGGTGGTGTTCACGGCGTCGATCTTCGTCTGGGTGCGGCTCGCGAAGCGCCACGGCAAGCGCCCGCTGCTGGTCGTCGGCGCGGGCGTGCTGTCGGTCGGCAACACCCTGCTCTACGTGTCGGTGCAGCCCGGCGACTTCTGGTGGGTGCTCGGCTTCGGCGGGATCGGGCTCGCGGCGTTCGTCGGCTCGGTCGTGCTGCTCGACACGATGCTGACCGACGTGCTCGACTACGACCAGCTGCGCACCGGCGAGGTGCGCTCGGGCCTCTACTTCGGCGTCTGGCGGTTCGCTGCGAAGCTCGCGCGCGCGCTCGCCGTCGCGTTCGTCGGCTTCGTGCTCGGCGCCGCCGGCCTCGTCGAGCAGGCCGAGCGACAGCCCGACAGCGTCGACACCGCGCTCGTCTGGCTGTTCGGGCCGGGCGTCGGCGCGTTCTTCTGCGCGGCCGGGTGGATCCTGCACCGCTACCGCTTCGTCGAGACCAAGCAGGCGCAGGTCCGGCGGCTCTTGACGCGCCGGCTGGCGCGCGGCGTGTAGCGCCGCTGGAGTCGCGGCGCCGCGCCGCTATCCTCCGGCGTCGGTGACGGACCGCGGCCGCCGCGTGCCATCGCCGCATCGCGATGAGAAAGCTGCGCGTCCTCGTGCTCGTCCACGAAGTCCTCGTGCCCCCGCCGGACGCGGCGGAGCTCGATTGGGAGGAGACGTGGGTCTACCAGATGGAGCTCGACGTCGAGACCACGCTGCGCGAACTCGGCCACGAGGTCGAGGTGCTCGGCGTCGAAGGCGACGTCCGGCCGATCCGCGAGCGCATCGAGGCGTGGCGGCCGCACATCGTCTTCAACATCCTGACCGACTTCCACGGCGTCACCGCCTACGAGTCGTTCGTCGTCAGCTACCTGGAGCTGCTCAAGCAACCGTACACCGGCTGCAATCCACGCGGCATCCTGCTCGCCAACGACAAGGCGCTGTGCAAGAAGATCCTCGCCTGGCACGGCATCCCGACGCCGCCGTTCGCGGTGTTCGGCGAGGGCGTGCGGCGGCCGCGGCTGCCCAAGGACGTCTCCTACCCCGTCATCGTCAAGAGCGCGATCGAGCACGGCAGCACCGGCATCACGCAGGCGTCGGTCGTGCACAGCGACGAGCAGCTCGCGAAGCGGCTGGCGTTCATGCGGCGCCGCGTCGGCGGGGACGTCATCGCCGAGCAGTACATCGAGGGCCGCGAGCTGACGGTCGGCATCATCGGCAACGGCCGACCCGAGGTGCTGCCGGTCTGGGAGGTCTGGTACGACAACCTGCCCGAGGGGCAGCACGCGATCGCCACCGAACAGGTCAAGTGGGACGTCGACCACGCGCAGGGCATCGGCATCCAGACCGGCCGCGCGCGCGACCTGCCCGCCGCGACGGCGCGCGCCGTGCAGAAGCTCGCGCGCGACTCGTACAAGGCGCTCGGCCTCTCGGGCTACGGCCGCGTCGACATGCGCATGGACGCGTCGGGCCGCGTCTACGTGATCGAGGCCAACGTCAACCCCGACCTGACCGCGATCGAGGACTTCGCCGAGGCGGCGCAGGAGGTCGGCATGGACTACGGCCAGCTGCTGCAGCGGGTGCTGCAGGCGGGGCTCGGCTACCGGCCCGCCTGGAAGCAGGGGCCGTCGAAGAAATACGCCTGACGCCGCGGCGCGCCGGGATCCGGATGGCGGTCGCCGTCGGCGCTTTGCGCCTTCGGAGCAGGGGGCCCGGTGGTATTCCTAGGGGGCGCAGGAGCCCCGGCCGCGCCCCGGCCGTTCCTGCTCGCCCGTCATGTATCCCGCCACCCTCGCTGCTGCGCTTCGCCGCGATGCCGCGCGCTTCCGCGGCCGGCCCGCGATCGAGGCGCTCGGAAGGGCCCCGCTCGGCCACGACGCGCTGGCGGACCTCGTCGGGGGGCTGGCCGACGGGCTGCGGCGGCGCGGGTGCCGACCCGGGCACCGCGTGGCGCAGCAGATCGGAAGAGCAC
>CALKYL010000039.1 GCA_938003515.1 uncultured bacterium | reverse complement strand
GCGATCTGCAGCTCGCGGTCGTCTTAGGCGCGCACCCGGTCCACGTCGGGCACGAAGCGCTCCCGGCGCACCCGCCCCATCGCGGCGAGCACGCGCTCCGAACGCACGCCGCGCGCGCGCAGCTGGCGTGCGACCATCCCGGCCCGTTGCCGCGCGAACGCCTGCTCTTCGCCGACCGAGCTCACGACGTCGCGAGCTTCGACGGCGCGGTCTGCTGCACGAACGCGCCGACGTCCGCCATCTCGCGCGCCAGCAGCCCGAGCACGTCCTCGAGGCTGACGATGCCGACCAGCCGCCGGTCGGCGTCGACGACCGGCAGGCGGCGCACGTTGTGCGTGCGCATCGCGCCGATCGCGGCCTCGATCGACGCGTCGTCGGAGATCACCGCCACCTCGCCGCTCATGACGTCGGCGACGGTCGTCGCCTGCGCGTCGGCCCCGGCGGCGACCACGCGGAGCGCGAGGTCCCGGTCGGTCAGGATGCCGATCGGGTGTTCGTCGTGGCCGACGACGACGAGCGTGCCGACGCAGCGGCTCGCCATGCGCTGCGCCGCGGTGAGCACGGTCTCGGTGGGACGCACCGTGTCGACGGTGCGCTGGCAGATCGATGCGACGGTCATGGTGGCACCTCGCTTGCGGGGTCGGGCCGGCGGGGCCCGAGTGCATTGAGCCCGAATGCCCGCCGCTTCGCGATGCGCACCAGTGCGCATCGCGAAGCGGCGAAGGAGGCACTCAGTATCCCACGATCCCCGCGAGCGCGTTCGTGACCACGGCGCCGAAGGTGTTCTGCGGGTTCGGCACGAACGGATCGAACACCAGGACCTGCACGAAGAACTCGAAGCCGACCAGGTTCGGCTGATCGGGGATCCCGTAGCGCCATTCCAGGCCACCGCTGTGCGCGACGAAGGGCCACAGCGTGTTCGGCTCGACCAGGAGCCAGCACTGCGGCATGCCGAGGAACGTCAGCACGAAGCGCTCGGTCAGCTGGCCGGTGCCGTCGTTGTGCAGGACGTGGATCGTGCCCGACGTGGCCGCCGGGACGACGACGTCGGGGTCGCCGTCGCCGTCGACGTCGGCGGTCGCGGCCCAGTGCGGCACGTCTCCGCACAGCAGCGTCTGGACCAGCTCGAACGACAGGTTGCCCTGGTTCCGCCAGACCTGCACCGCGTCAAGGTCGACGCGGCAAGCAGCGCCGCCGACCAAAGACGTGGCATGAAGGATCCTCCCTGGTGAGACGGGGCGATCGCACCGAGGGAATGTCCGAGGCGCGGGACCGTGACCGGATCGGGCGGCCGTCGGCGTCCCCTGGCGGACCGCCACGTTCCGCAGCGGCGATGCCGCGCGGTCCGCGCCGTCCGTCGCGCGGCGGGGGTGACCGCATGACGGGGCTGGCCGCATCGTGGACAGCCTCCTAGGGCAGCCGGAAGACGCGTAGCTCGAGCCCGGCCGCCGACCGCGTCGCCACCACGAGCTCGCCGCCACCGCGGCCGGCGCGCGCCGGCAGCCACACCATCGGTCTCCAGCCGGGGTCGTCCGATACCGGGAGCGCGCACCAGCGGACCGGAGTCAGCTCGCGCCCGGACACGCAGAAGACACCCGTTCCCTCGGGTCCGCCGCCGAGCCGCAGCGCCACGTCGGTCGTGCCGTCGCCGTCCACGTCGCCGAGGCGCTCCAACGCGCCGTGCTCGTCCGCCGCCAGCTGCAGCGGCAGCCGTGCGCGCAGCTCGAGGCCGTTTTCGCGGACTGCGAACCGCTCGATGCCGACGAAGCCGTCCTGCTCCTCGCCGAGGCGCACCACCACGAGCGACGGGGCGCCCGCGGCACCGCGGACCAGGATCGCGGCCGCTCGGGGGCCGAGCTGCATCGCACCGATGACCCGACCGCCCGCGCCGCCGACGTGCACGGAGAGGCGGCGGCCGTGCGTCGTGCCGCCGTCCTGGCTTCGTTGCCTGGCCTCCTGCACGAGGACCGCAGGCTGCACCGGACGCGTCAGCAGGACGTCGACGATCGGGAGATGTTCGTGGGAGTGGACGCCGAGATGCAGCCAGATCTCGCGTCCGCTGATGGCATCGAGCGCGACGGTCGCCCCCGCCCGGTGCGCGCCGTCCCGTGCCGGCGCTCCGAACACCGACACGAGCAGGTCCTCGTCCCCGTCGCCGTCCCAGTCGCCGGCCGCAGCCAACCGGCCGCCGGCGCTGTCGTCGCCGTAGGGCGACTCCGGCGGCGTCGTCGGCCAGGACCACACGAGCCGCCCCGACCCCGTCGCCACGCAGTCGACGCTGCCGCTGTCGATCGCGCCGCGACGCTCGCTCGACCGGTCGCCGAGCACGATCTCACCGACGCCATCTCCGTCGAGGTCCGCGATCGCCACGACTTGTTCGGCGAAGGTCCTGCCGTCGTACGAACTGCGACCATCGCGTGCATCCGGCTCCCAGACGGCCCGGCACTCGGCGCTCGGCCACGCGATCCGCCACAGCGCGCGGCCCGCGTCGGGCCGCGCGACCGTCGCGAGCAGGTCGTGGCCGCCGCCGGGTCTCGGCAGCGGGGTCAGCGTGGCGGCACCAGCGGCCCCGTCGACGACGACGACCGACGCCTCGCAGGCCGGCGCATCGTGCGGCGCGAACGCGACGTGCGGTGCGGGCAGCACGGCCGCGCCGCCGGGATCTGCGGCGATCGCGAAACACGGCGGCTCGTCGCGCCAGTGCCCCCCGAACAGCATGCCGTCGAGGAATCGCGCCAGCGCGAGGTCGCGTACCTCCACGATGTCGGCGAGCAGGCGGGCCCGCACCGTGAAGCCGAGCGCGCCTCGCGTCGAGACGAAGGCGGCGCGATCGGCGAGCCGGCCATCGGCGGCGCGAGGCCAGTCCGCCATCGCCTCGCCGTCGAAGGCCGCTTCGAGCCGCACGCTTCCGCCACGCTCCTCCCCGACGCGCAGGAAGGCGACCGCCGATCGCATCGGCTCCGGGAACCGGCAGCGAAGTTCGACGGTCGTCGCGCGGTTCGCGACCCGCGGAACCAGCGCACACGGCACCGCCTGCAGCCCGCCGCCTCCGACGACCGACGGCGCCGGACGCCCGAACCAGCGTGAAGGGTCGCCGTGGAGTTCCAGGTCGTCGGGCAGCGGCGAGAACACCGTGCTGCACGTGCGACGGAACGAGCCGCCGACGTCGGCGAGCACCGCCGGCAGCAGCTGCACGTCGGTCGGCGCCGTCCCGATGTCGAGCGTCTGCGCCTCGCGCCGTCCGCGCCCGTCGACCGCAGCGAACACGTGGCGACCCGGCGCCAACACGCCCTCCGGCACCAGCGGGGACGGATTGTGCACCTCGACCTCGTCGATCCAGCGGCGGTCGAGCGGCAGGCCGGGGGCGGATGCGATCCAACTGTGGCCCGTCGTGAACTGCACCACGGCCCGGCCCGGCACCAGGAACTCTGGCTGTGCCTGCGCGAGCTGCTGCGTCGTGAATACGACCTGCTGCGCCTCCTCGCCGGGAGCGACGTCGCCCTCGACGCGGTGCTCGCGCAGGCCGTCGCCGACGAGTCGGGCGACGAACGGACCGAGCGGCAACCACACCGGCTGATCGAGCAGCACCTCCCGGCCGTCGGCGAGCACCACGCGGGCGTCGGCTCCAGAGCAGTTGGCGACGAACACCACGTGGCGCCCGCCCGGCCACCACCAGGCAGCCGCGCCCGCGGCCGTGGCGAGCAGCGCGGCCGTGAGCAGGCCGACCCGGCGGCGGTCCCGCGCGAAGCGGCGCACCGCCGAGGGCCG
>CALKYL010000038.1 GCA_938003515.1 uncultured bacterium | reverse complement strand
GCTCTTGCCCCGGCATAATCCAGCGAGCCCCGGAGGTGTCCCGATGAGCCGTGCATCCCGTCTCCCCACAGCGCTGACCTGCGTGCTGCTCGCGCCGCTGCTCGCGCCGCTGCTTGCGCCGCTGCCCGCGCAGAGCCTCGAGCTCGACGTCGTCGGTGGCTCGATGCCGGGCACGCTGGAGTTCGCCGCCTAGCCTGGTCTGTATCCTTTCGAGCTGGTGCTGATCGTGCCCTCGACGTCGCCGGGCCCGACGCCGGTGCAGCTGTTCGACCCGAACGACACGCGCGTCCTGTCGATCGGCCTCGACCTGGTGGCGCTGGCGTGGGTCGGGGTGACCGACCTGTCGGGCCTGGCGACGGTGCAGGCGCCGCTCGCCGCGCAGCCGTCGCTGCAGGACCTGCCCCTCTACTTCCAGGCGGTGACGTTCCAGTTCGGCTTCACGCTGCTGGACCGCATCAGCAACGGCAACGTCGTGCGGCTCGGGAACGCCGCCGCGTTCCGCGACCGCGGCGTCTTCTTCTTCGACGAGCGCGCGTTCGCGACCGTGCTGCTGCGTCCGGACCGCCGCTGGATGGTGATCGGCGGCGCGCGCGGCCAGCTGCTCGCGCAGGTCGCGACGGCGACGACGGAGATCTACGACCCCTACACGGACGCCTGCCAGTACGGGCCGAACATGTCGGCGCCGCGGTGCTTGCACACGATGACCGACCTCGACGACGGGCGCTGGCTCCTGGTCGGCGGCGTCGACGGCGGCAACGATCCGCAGGCGACGTGCGAGCTGTACGATCCGGCGACCGACACGTTCACGCCGGCGGCGTCGATGTCCTCGCCCCGCATGGGGCACACGGCGACGCGCCTGCCCGACGGCCGCGTGCTCGTCACCGGCGGCCTCGACGCGGTCACGACGACCGGCACCCTCGGACAGCTGATGGCGATCGGCGACGCGGTCGCGTCGACGGAGATCTACGACCCGGCGACGGGCCTCTGGACCGCCGGTGTGCCGATGTCGACGCCGCGCGCGGCGCACGCCGCGCTGCTGCGATCGGACGGCAAGGTGCTGCTGGTCGGCGGCGTCAGCTGGAACCCCGGGCTGCCGCCGCTGATCCCGTTCTTCCCGGCGGTGCGCGCGTCGTGCGACGTCTACGACCCGATCGCGAACTCGGTGACCGCCGGTCCGGCGATGGCGACGCCGCGGGCGTTCGTCGATCCCGTGCAGGTGGGCGCCGATCGCTGGCTGCTCGCCGGCGGCATCAACGGGCTGTCGCTGACGAACCAGGGCAACCCGACCGCCGCGGCGGAGATCTACGACGCGGCCGCGAACGGCTGGACGTCGGTCCAGCCGATGGCGACGGCGCGCGCGAACCACAAGTCTTGGGCGCTCGGCGGCGGCCGGTTCCTGCTCGCCGGCGGCGCGGTCGGCAGCATCCTCTCGCCCACGCCGCTGTCGTCGACCGAGGTCTTCGACGTCGCCACCAACGGGTTCACGCCCGGGCCGGCGATGAACGCCGCGCGCGCCGGCGCCGCGGCGTTCCGCACGCCGCAGGGCCAGATCCAGCTGTTCGGCGGGTCCTCGGCGGGCAACTCGATCGTCAACTCGACGGAGTGGTACTACTTCTGAGCCGCCACGCGCTGCTCGACGCGCTCGCGGCGAACGTCCGGGCGCTGCGCAAGGCGCGCGGCTGGTCCCGCCGCGACCTCGCCCGCCGCGCCGGCATCAGCGAGCGTTTCCTCGCCGACGTCGAGACGGGTCGGGCCAACCCGTCGCTGCTGCGGCTCGGCGCGCTCGCCGACGCGTTCGACGTCGGGCCAGCCGCGCTGCTCGAGGGCGCGGCCCGTGCGCGCGACCACGTCGTGCTGCTCGGGCTGCGCGGCGCCGGCAAGAGCACCGTCGGCCCGCTGCTCGCCGCGCGGCTCTCCGTGCCGTTCGTCGAACTCGACGCGCGGGTCGAAGCCGCGACGGGGCTGCGGCTCGGCGAGATCTTCGAGGTGCACGGCGAGTCCTACTACCGCGGAGCCGAGCGCGCGGAGCTGCAGAAGGTGCTCGCGGGCGAGCCGTGCGTGCTGGCGGTCGGCGGCGGCATCGTGACCGACGCGCAGAGCTTCGCGTCGGTGCGCGATCGCGCGCGCACCGTGTGGCTGCGGGCCGCGCCCGAGGACCACTGGCAGCGCGTGATCGCGCAGGGCGACCTGCGGCCGATGGCCGACAACGAACAGGCGTTCCTCGACCTGCGCCGCATCCTCGCCGAGCGCGAGCCGCTCTACCGCGAGGCCGACGTCGTCGTCGACACGTCGGGGCGGTCCGTCGCCGAGGTGCTCGAAGCGGTCACCGGCGGGCTCGCGCCGGTCTGACGACGTTCGGCCGCTCGCGCTACAGCTCGTCCGGCAGCTCGTCGGGCACGGCGCGTTCGTCGCCGCCGCGCACGAGCACCAGGATCGCGCCGTACGGGACGACGAGGTAGCGCTCGTCGTCGAACGTGATCTCGATCGCCGCCTTGCGGAAGAACAGCGCGTAGTCGCCGAGGTGCACCTGCATCGGCAGGTAGCGCGGCGCGCGGTAGCCCTGCTTCCACGGCTCGTGTTCCTCGTGCGGCGGCGGCAGCGGCTGGCCCGGCCCGATCGCGACGACGCTGCCGCCCTGCACGTCCTCCTTCGCCGCGACCCCGGCCGGCAGGTAGAGCCCGACCTTGGTCTTGCGTTCGTCCCTTCCGGGCTCGACGAGCACGCGATCGCCGACGACGAGCAGTTCCTGGTTGCCGCGCTTCATGCCGGCGACGCACGATACGGGGCCGACGGCGGCGCTGCATCCCCTGCGCGGTGGCCGTCGAAGGCGTCAGCCATGCCCAAGGTCGAGCCCGTCCCCGAAGTGCGCGTCCGCGCCGCCAACGACCGGCCCGTGCGCGAGGACGGGACCCACGTGCTCTACTGGATGGTCGCGGCCCGACGGCGCCGCGCCAACTTCGGCCTGCAGCGCGCCGTCGAGCTCGGCCGCGAGCTCGGCCGCCCGGTGCTCGTGCTCGAGGCGCTGCGCTGCGGCTACCGGTGGGCGAGCGACCGCCTGCACACGTTCGTCCTGCGGGGCATGGCGGACAACCTCGCCGACTTCAACGACGCGGGCGTCACCTACTTCCCCTACGTCGAGCCGGAGCACGGCGCCGGCTCCGGGCTGCTCGAAGCGCTCGCGGAAGACGCCTGCTGCGTCGTGACCGACGACTTCCCGTGCTTCTTCGTGCCGCGCATGATCGCGAGCGCGGCGGAGCGCCTGCCGGTGCGGCTCGAAGCCGTCGACGGCAACGGCCTGCTGCCGATGGCCGTCGCGGACCGCGTGTTCGGCCGCGCCTTCGACTTCCGCCGGTTCCTGCAGAAGGCTCTGCCCGCGCACCTCGCGGACTTCCCGGCGGGCGACCCGCTGCGCGACTACGACCTCGGCGCGGCGCCGGTGCCCGCGCCGGTGCGCAAGCGCTGGCCGCAGGCGATCCCGACGCAGCTCGCCGCGGAGCCGTCGGCCCTCGCCGCGCTGCCGATCGACCACGAGGTCGGCCCGGGCATCGTGCCGGGCGGTGCCGCGGCGGCGGGCAAAGCGCTGCGCGCGTTCCTCGACGACCGCCTCGAGCGCTACGGAGACGACCGGAACCACCCCGACTCCGACGCCGCGAGCGGCCTGTCGCCGTACCTGCACTTCGGCCATCTGTCACCGCACCAGGTCTTCGCCGGCCTCGCGCAGCGCGAGGAATGGAGCCGTTCGCGCATCAAGGAGAAGGCCAACGGCCAGCGCGGCTGGTACGGCATGGGCGACGCCGCGGAGGCGTTCCTCGACGAGCTGGTGACCTGGCGCGAGCTCGGCCTCAACTACACGTCCCAGCGCGACGACTACGAGGACTACGACTCGCTGCCCGAGTGGGCGCGCAAGTCGCTGGCGGAGCACGCCGACGACCCGCGCGAGCACCTCTACTCGCTCGACGAACTCGCCGCCTCCGAGACGCACGACGAGGTCTGGAACGCGGCGCAGAACCAGCTGCGCGAGACCGGCGTGCTGCACAACTACCTGCGCATGCTCTGGGGCAAGAAGGTGCTCGAGTGGAGCCCGTCGCCGCAGCACGCGATGGCGACGCTGATCGAGCTCAACAACCGCTACGCGCTCGACGGCCGGGACCCCAACTCCTACAGCGGCATCTCCTGGGTGCTCGGCCGCTACGACCGCCCGTGGGGGCCCGAGCGCCCGATCTTCGGGGTCATCCGCTACATGAGCTCGGCCAACACGGTCAAGAAGCTGCGCATCAAGGACTACCTGGCCCGCTGGTCGAACCCGAGCGAGCCCGCCGCCGACTCGGACTGAAGGACCGACCGGCTCGCGCGCGGGATTTCCGCGCACCGAATAGCGACGCAGGCGCAGCCCGCCCTGACGTTCGCCTCCGAACCTTCGGCCATCTACCTTAAAAAATGTAGAATATAGACTTACGCCGTATTCACGGCAGTCGCGACGCGAACTTTCTGCCCAAGGAACTTTGCACACAAAGGGATGATCGGGCATCGTCTGGGGTGGATGGAGTGCGACCCGAGAGCCGACGCGCAGCCCCTCGAGACGCGGATCCTGGTCGCCATCCGTCGCATCACCCGCGCGATCGACCTCTACTCGCGCCGTCTGGTCGAAGAGATCAGCCTGACCGGGCCGCAGCTCGCGATGCTGCAGCAGCTCGTCGACCGGCCCTCGACCCCGTCCCAGCTCGCCCGCGCGCTGCACCTCAGCGGTGCAACGGTGACCGGGATCCTCGCGCGCCTGGAGCGGCGCGGGCTGCTCGAGCGCGCGCGGGGCCAGACCGACCGACGCACCGTGCAGGTGACGGTCACCGAAGCGGGACGCAGCGTGCTCGCAGAGGCCCCGTCGCTGCTGCAGGACCGCTTCCGCCAGCGCCTCGCGGGCCTCGCGACATGGGAGCAGCTGATGATGCTCGCCAGCCTGCAGCGCATCGCCGCCATGATGGACGCCGAGTCCGTCGAGGCCGCGCCGTATCTGGTCGCCGACGAGCGGGCCTTCGAACAGGACCCGCTCGCCGCGCCCGCCTTCCCCGTTCCACCTCCTACGGCGTTCGCGACCCCCGCGCCGCCCGCATCCAGCGCGACATCCGACGCGCGACCCCGACCATGAACACGGCGTCCGCCAACGAAGCCAAGGCTTCCTTCGACCACATCTACACTCAGGCGACCCCGCACGACTACCTGCAGCACCTCGGGCGCCTGGACTACAGCATCTGTGACGAGTTCCGTCCGTTCTGCGACGCGGCCGCCCGCTACCTGCAGGCGCGCGACGGGCGCGTGCGCATGCTCGACATCGGCTGCAGCTACGGGATCAACGCCGCGGTCGCGAAGTTCGGCACGCCGTTCACCGAGCTCGCGCGCTGCTTCGACGCGAACGTGCCGCGCGCCTCCGAGCACGCCGAAGGCGTCGCCCGGCGGCTGTTCGCGCGGCTCGAGCCCGAGGTGGAGCTCGAGTGCGGGGGGCTCGACGTGTCGACGCCGGCGATCCGCTTCGCGCGGCGCGTCGGCCTGCTCGACCACGGCATCGACCAGGACCTCGAGGCGGACGACGCCGAGCTGGCGCCGGCCGACCGCTCCTGGCTCGAGGGCGTCAACCTGCTCGCCTCGACCGGGGCGATCGGCTACGTGACGGATCGCACCTTCCGCCGGGTGCTCGACGCGATGGGGTCGGGTGGCGGCCAGGCCGTGTGCCTCTTGACCGTGCTGCGCATGTTCGACCCTGAGCCGGTCGCCCGCGCGCTGCGAGCGCACGGTCTGCAGTCCGCGCTGATCGGCGACACCCTGCTCCCGCAGCGCCGCTTCCACGACCGGCAGGAGCAGGCGGACGTCGTCTCGCTGCTGCGCGAGCGCAAGCTCGACACGGGGCCCGAAGAAGGCGGTCGGCTCTATGCGCGGCTGCTCGTCGCGGCGCGCGCCGAGGAGCTGCCGCACGTCGTGCGTCGGCTCGAGCAGGTGTCCGCGCACAGGCCGACGCTGTATCGGCCGCCGGGCGCCGCCGCGCCCTCGCGCGCAGCCGGCCGCTCGCCATCCGCCGAGGCGACGCAGTCCTGATCGACGCCGCGGTCGGCGCGCCGTCAGCGGCCGTCGCCCGTTGCCGCGAACAGCCGCTGCAGGAACGGGAAGTCGCCGAAGCGCGAGCGCGCCCCGGTGCGGCCGAGCCGCACGACCAGCACCTCGCGGGACGGCACGACGTAGAGCCGCTGGTCGTACATGCCGGCGGCCGACACCGTGTCGGCGGGGATCGCCGGCTCGCGCCGGTGCAGGCCGGCGCCGATCAGCCAGAAATTGAGCCCGTAGCGCGCGTTCGCCTCGCTGCCGCGGAAGCACTCGTCGAAGCGCTCGGCGGGCACGACCTGGCGCTCGCCCCACTTGCCGCGGCCGAGCACCAAGAGCCCGAACTTCGCCCACTCGCGCGCGGTCATGTGCGCGCCGAACGGCAGCGCCGGGTGGCCCTCGGCGTCCCGGATCCACGACGCGAAGCGGCAGCCGATCGGATCCAGCACCCTCGCGTCCAGGTAGCCGACGAAGTCCTCCGGCAGCGGTCGCTCGGGCGTGGAGGCCGCGCGCAGCTTGCGCTCGAGCAGCGCGCCGAACACCGTCAGGTGGTTCGAGCCGTAGCGGAAGCGCGCGCCGGGCTCGTGCTCGCCCTTGCACGCGATCGCCGCGGCGTAGGTGTCGCGCGTGCGCGGCGAGTGCAGCGCGCGGTCGATGTGCTCGAGGCCGCTCGTGAACTGCAGCAGGTGGCGCACGGTGATGCGCTCGCGCCGCGGGTCGCCGCGCCACTCGGTGATCGTGTCCGCGACGGGCTCGTCGAGGTCGAGCAGGCCTTCCTCGCACGCGATCAGCGCGACCATCGGCGCGAACGACTTCGTGCCGCTGAACAGGTGCTGCGGGCGGTCTTCGGCGTGCCCGTTCTGGTACTGCTCGAAGACCAGTTCGCCGCGCTCGTAGACCAGCACGGCGAGGCCGGCGTTCTCGGCCGAGAAGGCCGCGGCGGCCTCGAAGTCGAGCTCTTGGGCGACGGCGGCCGCGGTGCATGCCGCGAACGCGAGGACGATCGCGAACGGAGTCGTGCGCATCGGCGCATGGTAGCGGGCCGCGGGCCGGGAGCAGACCCGCGTGCTCGCCGCGCGCCGGGCAGGCGGCCCCGGGGTCGGCGGAACGCTCGGGTGCATCCCGCCGCCGGGCGGCCGGCGAACCGCCTCTCGTGCCCGAAGGTCCCGAGATCCGCCGCGAAGCCGACCGCCTCGGTCGCGTGCTCGAGGGACAGCGGCTCGCATCGGCGTGGTTCGCGTTCGCGCACCTCGAGCCGTTCGCGACCCGGCTACGCGGGCGCACGGTGCGCGCCGTCGAGCCGCGCGGCAAGGCGATGCTGGTGCGCTTCGGCAACGGCCTGAACGTCTATTCGCACAACCAGCTCTACGGCCGGTGGTATGTGACGAGCCGCGGCCGCCGGCCCCGCACCGGCCGCCAGCTGCGTCTGGCGCTGCACACAAAGGCGCACTCGGCGCTGCTCTACAGCGCGTCCGAGATCGAGGTCGTCGAAGACGCCGCGCTGGCGCGGCACCCGTTCCTGTCCAAGCTCGGGCCCGACGTGCTGGCCGCCGGCGTCGGCGAGGCCGAGGTCGCCGCCCGACTCGCCGACCCGCGCTTCGCGCGCCGGTCGCTCGGCGCGCTGCTGCGCGACCAGGGCTCCTTGTGCGGGCTCGGCGACTACCTG
>CALKYL010000037.1 GCA_938003515.1 uncultured bacterium | reverse complement strand
GCTGCAGTTGGCCGAGCCCGCAGCCTACCAGCTGAACTTCTCCGTGCTCGGCTATCGCGGCGCGGAGATCGACACGCATGCCCTGCAGATGGCCATCCCCACGTTCGGGGTCCAGGGGACCATCCTGTCGGGCAACAGCTCGTTCGATCCGTCGAGCGGCGACTTCGTGCTGTTCGACGCGATCGCCAACAACGTGCTCGTCTCGCCCGGCAGCCAACCGAGCGGACTGCTCGCCCACCGCTTCGAGCACGCGAGCGCCGGCCCGTGGACGACTGCCGGCACCGGCTGCAGCCAAGCGACGATCGGTTGGACCGGCCCGCAGCTGGTCGGCAGCGAGACCGGCGCCGTGCAGATCAGCGGTGCCGCACTCGACTCGATCCACATCGTGGCGGTCTGCGCCGCCCCGTCGGCGCCGGTCTCGCTCGGCGGCCTCGGCCTGTTCGCGAACGGCTGCTACCTGCTGGTGCCGTCGGCCGGCCCCGACTTCTACGGGCTGCTCGGCCCCGCCATCGGCTTCCAGGTGCAGTTCCCGCTGCCGCTGCCGGAGTTCCTCACGAGCGCGACCTATTACTTCCAGGGCTTCCACACGATCGGCGGCGGCGGCTTCGACTTCGTGTCGACGCAGCGGCTCGCGGTGCCGACGGTGCGCTGAGCTCCCATCGGGCGCAGCGCGAACCGGGGTCGGCGCTCGCATCGGTGTGGCGCGCGGCGACCGCAGACCCCCACGGTTCTGCGGGCCCGGCCGCCGCGGCCACGCCGCGCCGACGGCGGCTCCCCGCCCGCTAGGACCCGATCGTGTGCAGGTAGCGGTCGGAGACGGCCCATCCGGGCACGACCGCACACGGCGCGGCACCGGGATCGAAGGTCGTCCACTGCGTCTCGAACCCGGTGCCGACCAGCGTCGGCAGGCATGGCACGACGTAGTCGATCGACGCGTTCCCGGACGACGACACCGGCATCGGCACGATCACCGAGAACGGCACCCACTCGCACGGGCCGCATACGACCGGCACCGCCTGGGCGGCGAGGTTGAACACGGTGAACAGCGCCGTCGGCGACAGCCCGCTGATCGAATTGACGACCCGGTTCATGCCGGTCGCCGGCGCCTGCGCCTGCTGGTTCCCGCCGGAACCGCAGCCGCCGCCCTGGCTGGCGACCGTGCCGTTGCCCGAGTGGTTGGCGACCCGCTGCGCCCAGACGTCGCCGCTCTCGCCCCAGACGATCAACCCCTCGGCCGGCTGCAGCTGGTTGCCGGACATCGTCGTCGCGACGACGATGCGGGCGTCGTTGGTCGTGATCGGCGCGGAGAACGTGTCGGCGCAGCTCGCGCACGACGCGCTGTCGACGCCGCGGGCGGACAGCGCCGCCTGGCCGATGCCCTGGTAGCGGTAGCCGACCCACGTCTTGCCGTGCGAGTAGCCGACCGTCGGGTGGTTCGTCTGGTTGCCGATGCCCCCGCCGACGGTCTGTACCGCGCCGAGCTGGACGGCCGTACCGTCGAACGCGGCCGATCGCAGGGCGACGCGCGGGATCGCCGAGCCGAGGCTGTTCTCCGTCCACGCGACGACCCACTGGCTGCCGTAGCCGTCGACGTCGGGACGCGTGTATTCGTGGGTCGCGCTCGAGACGATCGTCGTGACGTTGTCGACGGTGTCGGCGCTCGCGGACAGCAGGGCCGACACGATCCCGCGCTGCGGGCCGAGCCCGACGTACTTCTGGACGACGACCATGAGCCGACCGTCCCGATCCGCCGCGCGCGCGAGCGCCGGCGCCGAGTGCTGCGCGAACACCGAGTTCACGAACACGGTGAAGCCGGGGCTCGGCACGGCGTTGCCTGCCGCGGCGTAACCGATCCGGCGGGCGAAGATGCGGCCGTCGTCGTAGTCGTGCCACACGGTGACGAACGCCTGCGGCTGGCCCGGCGTGCCCTTCTCCGAGCCGATGTCGAGGTCGAGGACGGTGCCCTGGCTCGAGATGCCGATCGACAACGGGGACGGCAGCGAGTTGGGCACCGGGCTGCCGGCTGCGGGAACGGACTGGAACAGCGCGACCGTGTTGGCGCCGATGTCCTCGGTCCACACGATGCCGAACCGGCCCCGCAGGGAGTGGCTGGCGACGCGCGGGCGCCCCGCGACGACGCCGTTGCTGCTGATCCAGATGACGCCGTACTGCAGCGTGCCGTCGGAGTTCACCAGCTGCGCGCGCACGCGCACGTCGCCGGCCGAGAACGCGCGCCGGAAGGCGACGAGGTAGCGTTGCTCGGTCGCTTCGTAGGCGCAGTCCGGCTCGGAGTCGTCGTAGCTCGGGCCGTTCCAGATGCCGAACTCGGTGCCGATCATCGGGTCGAGCACGAGGGGGTAGGCAGCCTCGTCGACGAAGCGCGCCGGCAGCGACATCTCGAGCGCGCCGCGATGCCATCGCAGCCGTCCCTCGACCTCGTCGCCGGCTGCGTCGATGCCGCGGACCCCGCCGATCGACACGCCGCCGATGCCGGTGAGGACGAACAGCAGGCCGCCGCCGGCAGCCGCGACCGGCGGCGGCAGCGTGGTGTCGACCGCGTAGCGCACCACCAGGTCGCCGCTGCCCGCGGGCCGCTGCGCGAACCGCCACGCCACCTCGACCCCGTCCACGCCGCAGGCGAAGCGCTCGGCGACGCCGGCGCCGTGCTCGAAC
>CALKYL010000036.1 GCA_938003515.1 uncultured bacterium | reverse complement strand
TCTCGCCACGGGCCGCTGGTCGGTCCCGCGCCGAGCCGTGGCGCGGGCCTGTGCGTCAGGCCAGCTGCCCGCCGATCGGCAGCCGCCGGATGCGCGGGGCGCCGGCGGCGCGCAGCGCGCTGCACAGCGCCGACGCGACGCCGGGCACGCCGACCTCGCCGATGCCGCCCATCTCGTCCTCGCTGCGCACGATGTGCACTTCGACGGGCGGCGCCTCGTGCATGCGCACGATGCGGAAGTCGTGGAAGTTGCTCTGCTGCACGCGGCCCTTCCGGAACGTGATCTCCGCGTCGATCGCCGCCGACAGCGCGAAGATCGCCGCGCCCTGCATCTGCGCCTCGACCTGGTCGGGGTTGACCACGAGGCCGCAGTCGATCGCGCACACGACGCGGTGCACCTTCGGCCGCCCGCCGACGATCGACGCCTCGATGACGTGCGCGGCGAACCCGCGGAAGGACTCGTGCACGGCGATGCCGCGGCCGACGCCCCTGGGCAGCGGGCGGCCCCAGCCGGCCTTCTCGGCGGCGACGTCGAGCACGCGCCGCCAGCGCGGGTGGCCCTCGAGCAGCTCGCGGCGCAGCTCGTAGGGGTCGCGGCCGAGCTGCTCGGCGCACTCGTCGAGCATGCTCTCCTTGGCGAACGCGGTGTTGGAGTGGCCGACCGAGCGCCACCACTGCACCGGCACCGGCAGGTCCACCGTGTGCAGCTCGACGCGCAGGTTCGGGATGCCGTGCGGCATGTCCGCGGCGCCCTCGACCGACGTGCCGTCGACGCCGTTCTGCACCATCATCGGCTCGAACGCCGTGCCCTTCGCGATTGACTGGCCGACGATGCGGTGCCGCCTGCCCACGTTCCGGCCGTCGGCGAGCGCCGCCTCGAGGGCGTTGACGAAGTAGGGCCGGAAAAAGCCGCCCTGCAGATCGTCCTCGCGCGTCCAGACGGTCTGGATCGGCGCCCGCCGGTCCTCCGCCGACAGCCCCTTGTGGTCGCGCGCGGCGAGCGCGACCTCGACGGCCTCGAGCACGAAGTCGCTCTTCGGGTTCGCGCGCCGGCCGAAGCCGCCGCCGAGCATCGAGTTGACCATCTCGACCCGGTCGAGCGGCACGCCGAGGCGCGCGGCGACCGCGGGGTGGTCGCCGCCGAACATCTGCGAGCCGGTCGTGATCCGGGCGCCGCCGCCGTCCCGCAGCTCGACGAGGCAGCTCAGCGGCTCCATCGGCGCGTGCGCCATGAACGGCACCTCGTAGACCGCCTCGTGGGTGGCGTCGGCGTCGGCGAGCGCGCGCTCGGCGTCGCCGTCGTCGCGCGCGACGAGGCCCGGGGCCGCGCCCCGCGCGAGGTAGTCGGCGCGCAGCGCCTCGCTGTCGAGCGCGCCGCCGGGTCCCGGCTCCCACTCGAGCACGAGCGCGTCGCGGCCCTTCTTGGCGTTCCAGAAGCCGTCGGCCACGACGGCGACGCCCGACGGCACCATGAAGGCGGCGAGCACGCCGTCGATCGCGAGCGTCGCGCGCGCGTCGAAGCGGCGCAGCCTGCCGCCGAAGTACGGCGAGCGCGCGACCATCGCCGTGCGCATGCCCGCGGCGCGCCGGTCCATGCTGAACAGCGCCGTGCCGCGCACCTTGGCCGGCGAGTCGACGCGCGGCGTCGGCTTGCCGATCCGGGTGAACGAGCGCGGCTCCTTCAGCGCGACGTCGGCCGGCGGCTCGAGCCGTGCGGCGTCGGCGACCAGCTCGGCGTAGGCCAGGCGTCGGTCGCCCCCGGTCTCGTAGACGCTCCCGTCCCTCGCCCGGCACGCCGACGGCTCGACGCCCCAGCGCCCCGCCGCCGCGCGCACGAACAGCTCGCGCGCCGCGGCGCCGGCGCGGCGCATCTGCTCGAACGACGACCACGTGCTCGTGCTGCCGCCGGTGACCTGCACGCCGAACGCCGAATGCGCGAACGCCGCGCCGGCCGGGGCGGGCACGACCTGGAGGTCCGCGACGTCGACCTCGAACTCCTCGGCGAACGCGATCGCGAGCCCGGTGTGGATGCCCTGGCCCATCTCGTCGTGCTTGGCGACGAACGTCATCGTGCCGTCGGCGGCGACGCGCAGGAACGCGTTCGGCGCGAAGTCGGCGGGGGGCGGACCGTCCTCGCGCAGCACCGCCGCGCGCAGGGGCGCGAACGAGAAGCCGAGCACGAGGCCACCGCCGGCGAGGGCCGAGCGCAGCACGTCGCGGCGCGTCGGGGCCGGCGCGGAGTCGGGGGCGCTCATCGTCCGCCCTCCTTCTTCGCGAGGCGCGCGGCCGCGGCGTGCACCGCCGCCCGGATGCGCGGATACGCGCCGCAGCGGCACAGGTTGCCGCTCATCGACGCGTCGACCGCCGCGTCGTCGGGGCGCTCGTTGACCGCGAGCAGGGCCGCGGCCGACATGCACTGGCCGGGCTGGCACCACCCGCACTGCACCACGTCGAGGTCGATCCAGGCGTCGACGACGGCCTTGCCGACCCGGTCCTGCTCGAGGCCTTCGATGGTGCGCACGCGCTTGCCCTGCGCATACTCGATCGGGAAGGCGCAGGCGCGCACGGCGTCGCCGTCGACGTGCACGGTGCACGCGCCGCACAACGCGCGGCCGCAGCCGAACTTCGTGCCGGTGCGTCCCAGCGTGTCGCGCAGCACCCACAACAGCGGCGTGTCGGGGGAGACGTCGACGCGCTCCGGGCGCCCGTTGAGCTCGAACTCGATCTTCATCGCGAACCTCCGAACCAGCTGGTCTCGCCCGGGGCGGGGGACGGAGCGCCGGCCGCGACCCAGGCGTCGAACGCGGCGACGAAGGCGGCGTGGGGCATCGGCACGGCCTCGCGGCCGACGCCGGGCTCCCAGCCCCAGAGCACCAGGGGATCCTCGGCGAGGTGGTGGCGGATCTCGGCGAGCGAGCGGTTGCCGTTCTTCGCGCGGTCCTTGATCGCTTCGGCGAGGTCGTGGTCGTCGAGCCCCTCCCAGCCCATCGGGCGCGGCGCGAGGTGCCACTTCGGGGCGCCGGGCACGTGCGCCGCGTCCTGGTTGCGGTCGCGGTGGCACGCCGCGCAGCGCATCGCCGGCGCGCCGAAGCCGCCGAGGCCGCGCTGCACGTTCATCGCGTGCAGCCGTCGGTCGTCGCCGACGCGCGGCTGGTCGCCGCTCGGGTGGCAGTTCAGGCAGCGCGGATGGCGCAGCACCTCCGCGATCGCGGCGAACGTGCCGTCGGCGGCGGCGGCCGCGCGGCCGGTGGTGCCGCAGGCGACGCCGGTGAGGAAGAGCAGCGCGAAGAGGATCGCGCCGCGCACGAGGAGGCGGGTCGGGGGCATGGCGGCTCCGGGGTCGACGTCGTCGGCGGGCGGGCGAACCGAGCGCCGTGCGCCAGAGGCGCGGGCCCGCAACGCTTCGCTCCCAGGCGCGTCCGGCTCACAGGAAGGCAGCGGCGCCGCGGTGTCAAGCGTGCGCGCGGCGGGGCACGCGCGAGGTGTGGACACCGGCGGTCCAGTCGCTACACTGCCCCGCCCGATACCCCGTGGTGTAATCGGTAGCACAGCAGGTTTTGGTCCTGTTGGTTCCTGGTTCGAGTCCAGGCGGGGTAACCAATCCCCGATCGGCCGCGGCCGCAGGCCCGCGCTTGCACCGCCGGCCCCGATCCCCGATCTTTCTCGCGACGGTCCCTGTTGCCCCGTGGTGTAACGGTAGCACTACTGGTTCTGGTCCAGTCAGCCAAGGTTCGAATCCTTGCGGGGTAACCACTTCTGACCGTCGCTGGGCCGATGGCTGCGTTCCGGTGCCGTGCCGAACGTCGCTGCACGTGCCGCTCGCGAGCCCTCAAGCCGAGGGCGTTCAGCGGCCGATGGCGAACACCAACTCAGTGCCACGAGTTGGGAAGGAGCCATCATGAAGCAGCGTATCCTGGGGTTTGCCGCCCTCGCCGCCGTCAGCGTCCTGGCGTCTTGTGGGACGACCAACGGGATCCGGTGGGCGTATGGAGAGACCTCGATCTACGACGACGGCGCGCAGGCGTCGAATCGCGGCGTCGAGCGCGCGATCTTCGGCATCCCGGTGATCTTGACCGGTGTCGCCTGCGACGTCGTGACCCTGCCCGTGCAGGCCCTGTTCGGCGTGTGGCCGCTCTGGGGCTCCTCGTCGATGATGAAGCCCAAGGGCGTCTGAGCGTCCCTCGCCGCGCACCCCGCACGACTCTGCGCGCGCTCAGCCGGTCGCCCGGATCAGGAAGCGGTCCGTCATGCCCGCGATGTAATCGCAGATCGTGCGCTCGAGGCCGTCGTGCTCGACGCGCGCGCGCTGCGTCGGCGGCAGCCGCGACGGGTCGGCGCGCAGCGACGCGAACAGCGCCCGGATGCGGCGCGCGCCGTCCTGCATGACGTCGAGCACGCGCGGCGCGCGGTAGAACCGTTCGCGCAGGAACGCGAGCAGCTCCTGCGCCTGGACCTGCACGCGGTCGCCGTGGCGCACCCGCGGCGGTTCGCCGCCGACCGGCGCAGCGGCGATCGCCGCGTCGACGCTCGTCACGAGGTCGTGGATCAACAGCGACGTGACCTCGCTGACGATGCGCTGCCGGTTGTCGGTGCCGGCGGACGTCCGCGTCGCCTGCCACAGCGCCAGCCCGGCCGCCTCGGCCTCGTCGAACAGGCCGGCGCGCAGGCCGTCGTCGAGGTCGTGGCTCAGATACGCGATCTTGTCGCACAGATCGACGAGGTGCGCCTCGAGCGGCACCGCGCGCCTCTGCAGCAGATCGTCGCTGAGCGGGAAGCCGTCGGGCACCCGGCCCTTGAGCAGGCTCCGGCGCACGGCCAGCGTCAGGTTGAGCCCGAGGCCGTGGCCGTAGCGGTCCTCGAGGTAGTCGACGACCCGCGCGCCCTGCGCGTTGTGCCGGAAGCCGCCGTGGTCCGCCATCGCTTCGTGCAGCGCCTCCTCGCCGACGTGGCCGAACGGCGGGTGGCCGAGGTCGTGCGCGAGCGCGACCGCCTCGGCGAGGTCGTCGTTGCAGCGCAGCGCCCGCGCGACGCCGCGCGCCATCTGCGCGACCTCGAGCGAGTGCGTCATGCGGCTGCGGTAGTGGTCGCCCTCGAACGCCGCCATCACCTGCGTCTTGTGCTGCAGCCGCCGGAACGCGGTCGCGTGCAGCACCCGGTCGCGGTCGCGCTGGAACGCGGTGCGCAGCGGATCCTCGGGCTCGGCGAGCCGGCGCCCGCCGGCGCTGCGGCTGGGCAGGGCCCACGGGCAGAGCCAGTGCAGCTCGCGGTCCTCGTGGTCTTCGCGACGTAGCCAGACCATCGTCAGCGCCGAAAGAAGCGCCCGGCGGGCTCGGCCTGGTTCGGGCCGGCCCGCCGGGCGACTGGTACCCCCAAGGGGATTCGAACCCCTGTCGCATGGCTGAGAACCACGAATCCTAGGCCTCTAGACGATGGGGGCCTGCGACGAAGGGCGGCGACGATAGGGATCGGGCCGGGGCCGGTCAAGGCCGCGATGCGGGCCGGCGCGCGGCGGCACCGCGGGTTCGGCAACAGTCCCGAGGTCCCGTTTGGCGATCCAGGAATGTTCGGCAAGACTCACCGTTCGTCGGCTCCGGCCACGTAGCACCCTCGAGGCCGGCCGTTCGCATGCGCCAGCCAGGAGTCTCCAAGATGCACGCACTCTCCGCGGTCCTGTTCTCGCTGTTCCTGCTCGCCCCGGTGTCCGCCCAGGGCTGGCTCGGCGTCTACCTCGGCGCGACCGACGAGGGCGCCGTCGTCACCGAGGTGGTGCCCGACTCGCCCGCCGCCCGCGCGGGCCTCGAGGCACCGGACGCGCTGCTCGCGATCGGCGACCCCGAG
>CALKYL010000035.1 GCA_938003515.1 uncultured bacterium | reverse complement strand
GGAGAAGCAGGAGCAGCGCGACAAGGACGCCGGGGACGAGGTCGCTCGAGAAGAACTCGAGGAACTCGAAGCCGGCAACGTCACCCTCCTTCGCGAGCTCGCCAAACGCAAGAACGTGCGTCGCCTCTACCGGGCGGTCGAGCCGACGCGGCTCCTGGTCGAGCACAACTGGTGGCACCGCCCGATCGAGCAGCCGACGACCGACGTCGTGCGCGCCAACCACTTCTGGGTCGACTACGCGACCGCGGCGGCGGGCCAGCCGTTCGTATCGTCGGCGGTGATCGAGGCGACCGGCAGTTTCCTCGAGATGATGCTGGCGCTCAGCGTGCTCGACCTGCCGTTCGAGGCCGGCCAGCACGAGTTCGCCCGGGACGGCGATGCCCGCACGCTGCGGGCCGCGACGCCGCTCCTCCTGGTGCGCAAGGAGGTCACGCCGGTCGAGCCGGCGGGCGACGTGCAGCCGCTGCTGCTCGGCGAGAACTTCTTCCGCCTGGACGACCGCTACCGCTGGGAGAACGGCGAGCGCCGCGACGCCTTCGTCACCGACGAGTTCCTCGTCGACGTGGCCTACGGCTGCCAGGTCGTCGTCACCAATCCGACGTCGAGCCAACGCACCGCCGAGGTGCTGCTGCAGATCCCGGCGGGCGCCGTGCCGGTCCAGCGCGGGTTCTGGACCCGTGGCAAGTCGGTGCAGCTCGCGCCGTACGCGACGGCGACACTGGAGTACGCGTTCTACTTCCCGGCCAGCGGCAGCTTCCCGCACTACCCGGCGCACGCCGCCGAGAAGGGCGAGCTGGCGGCGTTCGCCGCAGCGCGCACGCTCGAGGTGGTCGAAACCCCGACGCGCATCGACACGACGTCGTGGGAGCACGTCTCGCAGCAGGGCTCGCCGGCGGAGGTGCTCGACTTCCTCGAGAGCCACAACGTGCAGCGGCTGGAGCTCGAGAAGATCGCGTGGCGGCTGCGCGACCGCGAGTTCTTCACCGCGATGGTGGCGACGCTGCGGCAGCGCAAGGTCTACCACGACACGATCTGGTCGTATGCGATCCTGCACCGTGACGCCGAGGCAGCGCGCGAGTGGCTGCAGCACCAGGACGCGTTCCTGTCGCGCTGCGGCACGTGGCTCGACGCGCCGCTGGTCACCATCGACCCCGTCGAGCGACGGCGCTTCCAGCAGCTCGAGTTCGCGCCGCTCGTGCACGCGCGCGCGCACCGCCGCGGCGACCGCCCCGGGTTCGGCAGAGCCGATCGGGCCAGGCAGTACGCCGCGCTGATGGACCTGCTGGGCTACCGCCCGACGCTCGACAGCGGCGACTGGCTGGTCGTCACCTACTACCTGCTGCTGCAGGACCGCGTCGAGGAGGCGCTGGGCGCGTTCGCCAAGGTCGATCCGGACCGCGTCGAGACGGACGTGCAGCACGACTACCTGTCGGCCTACCTCTGTTTCTTCACGGGCGAGACCGACAAGGCCCGGCGCATCGCCGAGGCGCGGCAGGACCACCCGGTCGCGCACTGGCGCCGGCGCTTCCGCGACGTGCTCGCCCACCTCGACGAGGCCGAGGGCCGCACGCGGCCGGCGAGCGAGGAGGCCTCGCCGGACGTCGCGACCACGGCCCCCGCGCTCGAGCTCCGGATCGAGGGCCGCACGATCGCGCTGCGCTACGAGAACCTGTCGCGCTGCGAAGTGCGCTACTACGAGCTCGACGTCGAGTTCGCGTTCTCGGCGCAGCCCTTCGCGGGACCGGGCGGCACGTCCGCGGCGTTCGTGCGGCCGAACCTCGTCGAGACGAAGGACCTGCCGGACGCGGCGGCGCAGCTCGCGTTCGAGCTGCCGCAGCAGTTCTGGCAGAAGAACGTGCTGGTCGAGGTGCGCGCCGACGGGCTCGCGCGCTCGCGCCAGTACTTCGCCAACGCGCTCGACGTGCGCTTCCTCGAGTCCTACGGCCAGGTCGCGGTCGCCAACCCCGACACGCAGCGGCCGCTCGCCCGCACCTACGTCAAGGTGTTCGCGCGGCTGGCGGACGGGCAGGTGCGCTTCCACAAGGACGGCTACACCGACCTGCGCGGTCGCTTCGACTACGCGTCGGTGTCCGACGACCCCAACGCGGGCGCCGAGCGCTACGCGGTGCTCGTGCTCGACGAGCAGCGCGGCGCGGTCATCCGCGAAGTCGAACCGCCGGCGCGCTGACGCGCCGGCGCGCTGGCGGCTGCGTCAGCTGCCGCCGCGGCCGAAGCCCGGGCCGCTGCCGGCGCCGGAGCTCGGGGGACCCGTCTTCTTGCTCTTGCTGATGCGAGGCCGACCGGCCTTCGTGCCGCAGCCCTGTCATTCGCTCGGCAGCGGGAGTCCCTGCAGGTCCTCGATCTCGAGGCGGGCGAGCCGCACGGCCGCCTCGAGGTCCTGCTGATGCTGCTCGGCCTCGGCAGGCGTCGCGGACTCTTCGGCCAGCAGGCGCCAGTTCTGGCGCGCGGCCTCGATCTCCGGCTCCCACGCCTCGCGGTCGAGCCCCTCGAGGCGCATCAGCCAGGTCGTGTAGAACTGCGCGCGGGCCAACGCCTGGCGCGCGTCGCGCAGGAGCTCCGGATCCGTGTCGTCGGCCCCCTGCATCTGCTCGACGAGCGACTCCAGCTCGGCGCGCGCGTCGGGCAGGCCGCTGGCCTGCATGCGCGCCTTGTTGAGCTCGATGCGCATGCGCTGCGTCAGGCGCTCGTCGACCGCGTCGGCGTCCTTCGGCAGCGCGCCGAGGGCCTCCTCGTAGGCGCGCACCGCGCGGTGCCAGTCGCCGGCGGCCGCCGCTTCGTGGGCGCGAACCAGCACGGCGTCGGTCTCTTCGAGCGCGATCCGGTCCTGCCCCGGACCTTCGTGATAGGCCCAGGCCCCGATGGGGATCAGGAGCCAGCCAACCAGCAGCATGTTGCGCATCGTGGGGATCCGTTCTTCGGTCGGGCGCCGGGGATGCGGCGCGGCCCGCAGTCTATCGGCTGCCTCGGCGAGAGGGGCGAGGCGGCAGCCGTTTGTTGCGCCCCGCCGCGCCGGGCGGCCGCGACGGGCCGGGTGGTCGCATGTCCTTGGACACTGTCACGAAAAGGCTTGCGTCGAAGGGCCCGCGGCGGGCACGCCCGGCCGCCAGCGCGTTCCGAAGTAGTGCAGGAGGACCGGGAGCGACGCCAGCAGCGCGGCGGCCGCGGTCACCGCGATCAGCGCGTATTCGCGCAGCGACAGCTGCTCGATCAGCGGCTTGCGCGAGTCGGCCGCCGCGGCGCGCAGCAGGTCGCTGGGCACCTGGCGGCGGTTGCCGTTGTGGTATTCGCCGCCCAGCCGGATCGCGACCTGCCGCAGGGTGCTCTCGTCCTGACGGGATTGCTGGCCGGCGATGAAGCTCCCGGACAGGTGGTCCCCGACGCCGATCACGAGCGATCCCCCGATCGACGGGGGCAGCGCCGGCATGCCGGCCGCGGGCACGGTGTCGCCGTCGCTGACGATCACGAGCAGCGTGCTGTTGACGCGCCAGGGCTTGGCGATGCGCGCCGCCTCGGCGATGCCGTCGAACAGCTTCGTGCGCCCGACCCGGAACGCGAACTGCAGGAAGTCCGACTCGAGCAGGTGCCGCACCACCTCGACGTCGCGCGTGTCGGTCACGACCGGCTTGGCGCCGTTGTAGGTCGCGACGACCGTGACCTTGAACTTGCCGATCTGCACGCGCTCGAACAGCGACTCGATCAGCTCGCGCGCCCGTTCGTGGCGGGTCTGGTCGCCGCTGACGCCCGCGTCCTCGAGCTGCATGCTCGGCGACACGTCGTACACGAGCACGAGGTGCCGCCACTCCTCCTCCGGGATCTCCTCGCCGGCGTGCACCTTCGGCTCGACCTGCGTCAGCGTGACGAGCCCCCATGCGAGCGCGGCGACCGCGACCACGCGCAGGAACGGCGCCGCGGCGGCCCAGGGCATCGGCCGCGCCGACGGCCCGAACACGAGGCGCGCGAACCGCCGCACGCGGCGCGCGTGCAGCGCCTCGCCGAGCGCGGCGAGCAGGAGCGCGCTGGCCGTCGCCCACAGCGTCACCACGGCACGAACCTCAGCCCCATCATCGACATCGCTTAGGCCGCGAGCACGCCGAGCCCCTCCATGCAGAACGGCCAGAACCAGTCGACGAGCTCCGCGCTGCCCTGCTCGAGCTGCGCCTTCGTCATCTCGTCGATGCGGCGGAAGACCTCCTTGAGCGCGACGTCGTCGCCGGGATTGAAGACCTCGCCGCCGGTCATGCGCGCGAGGTTTACGATCTCGCCGCGCGCCTCGGACTCCTGGATGTTGACGGCGAACAGCGTGATGCCGTCGCGCTTGAGCCGTTTGGCGATCTCCATCTCGGCGCCGCCGCCGAGGTCGCTGCTCCAGCCGTCGGTGACGAGGATCAGCATGCGGTCGCCGTCGGCGCGCGAGGTCAGCACCTCGCGCGCGCCGAGCACGGCGCGGCCGATCTCGGTGCCGAGATCGGAAGAGCGTCGTGTAGGGAAAGAGTGTAGATC
>CALKYL010000034.1 GCA_938003515.1 uncultured bacterium | reverse complement strand
CTACGTGCACCGCACCGGGCGCACCGGGCGCGCGCAGAGGCGCCGGCCCCGGGGCGCCAGCAGGCCGTCCGCGATGCGGCCGGCCCCGTCATGCGCTCCCGCTCAGGGAGCGGACGTCCGTCAGCCCCGCCGCTCGACCGACGGCGCGGACCGCGCGGCATCGCCGCGACGGGACGTGGCCGTCCGCTAGTGCTCGGCGGCCTTCTTGTGGGCCTTGACGATCTCCGCCTGCAGGTTCGGCGGCACCGGCTCGTAGTGCGAGAACTTCATCGTGAAGGTGCCCTCGCCCGCGGTGATCGAGCGCAGCTGCGTCGAGTAGTCGAGCATCGTCGAGAACGGGCACTGCGCCTGGATGCGCTGGATGCCGTTGTCGATCTCCATGCCGGACATGCGGCCCCGGTGGCTCGACAGGTTGCCGGCGACGTCGCCGGTGAAGCGCTCCGGCACCAGGATGACGACGTCCATGATCGGCTCGAGCAGGATGCCGCGCGCCTTCTCGAACGCGTCGACGCACGCGCGCTCGGCGGCGAGCTGGAAGCTGACCGAGTCGCTGTCGACGTCGTGGAACTTGCCGTCGTAGACCTCGACCTGGACGTCGACGACCGAGAAGCCGGCGAGCGGCCCCTTGGCGAGGAACTTGCGGCTGCCCTTCTCCACGTCCGGGATGAACTGGCGCGGGATCGAGCCGCCGACGACCGAGTCGACGAACTCGAAGCCCTGGCCGGTCTCGCGCGGCGCCATGCGCAGGTACACCTCGGCGAACTGTCCCCTGCCGCCGGACTGCTTCTTGTGCCGGTGGTGGCCGTCGGCCCGCGCCGTGATCGTCTCGCGATACGGGATGGTCGGCGGCCCCTGCTCGACGTCGACCCCGTGCCGGCGGTGCAGGCGCTGGAACGTGATCTCGAGGTGCAGCGGGCTCATGCCGGTGACCAGGAGTTCGCCGGTCTCCGGATCGCGGTGGTGACGCAGCGTCGGGTCCTCGGCCGACTGCTTCTCGAGCGCGTGGCCGATCTTCTGCTCGTCGGCGCGCGCCTTCGGCCAGACGTGGCGCGAGTAGGTCGGCTCGGGCATCTGCGGCCGCGGGAACTCGATCGGCTCGCCGCCGGCGTGCAGCGTGTCGCCGAGCGCGAAGTCCTCGATCTTGCTGATCGCGAACATGTCGCCGGCGACGACCCTGTCGATCTCCTTGTGCTCCTTGCCGTTCACGCTGTGCAGGTGCGCGACCTTGTGCGTCTTGCCGGTGCGGGCGTCGGCGACGACGCCGTCCTTCGCGAGGTCGCCGCGCATGCAGCGCGCGAACGTCAGCCGCCCGACGTAGGGGTCGGACACGACCCGCCAGACCTTCGCGGCGAACGGACCGTCGTCGGGCTCGACGAGCTTGCCGTAGGTCCCGGAGCCCGGCTCGCCGGCGCCGCGCGCGCCGAAGGTGACCGGGGACGGGAAGTGGTTCTGCACGAACTCGACGAACTGGGCGAGACCGAGGCCGCGGTTCGGGCAGATCGCGAACACCGGCACCAGCTTCTCGGCGGCGACCGCGCGCCGCAGGTTCTCCTCGAACTCCTCGTGGGACAGGTGCCCCTCCTCGAGGTAGTGCTCCATCAGCGTGTCGTCGACCTCGGCCTCGTCCTCCTCGATCATGTCGTGGTACTTCGGCGCGTCGGGACCCTCGTCGTGCGTGACGTCGTGCACCGCGTCGAACTTGCTGCCGGTCGCGTTCGGGTAGGTCACGGGCACGACCGAATGGCCGAACGCGTCGCGCAGCTGCTCGACCACCTGCTCGAAGTCGGTGTTGTCCTGGTCGAGGTGCGTGACGACGATCGCGCGGCCGATGCCGGCGGCGCCCGCCGCGTTCCAGAGCTGGCGCGCGTGGAAGGTCAGCGGGTTGGTCGCGTTGACGACGAGCACCGCGGTCTCGACCACGTCGACCGCGAGGATCGCCTCGGCGAGGAAGTCGGGATGGCCCGGGGTGTCGAACACGTTGAGGTGCAGCTCGCCGGCCGGGAAGCGGAACAGGTGCGACGTCAGCGTCTGCTTGCGCTCCTTCTCCTCCGGCTCGGTGTCGCTGATCGTCGTGCCGTCGGCCGTGCTGCCGAGCCGCGTCGTCAGCTTGAGGTGATGCGCGATCGCGTCGACCAACGCGGTCTTTCCCGCGTGGCCGTGGCCGATTACAGCCAGGTTGCGAATGAGGTCCGAGCCTTGTGCCATGGGTTGCTCCGAGGGGTTGGACGCCGCGGCGCGGACGGGGTCCGGACCGGGGGCGCCGAGAACGGCGGCCCCGACACCGCAGGGAGCCTCACGGAGGGCCGATCGGAGAACCGCGGCACCAGGGAACCCCTCGTTTATACCGGGATCGCCGGGCGGCGGAAGTGCGGTCGGATCGCTGGAAGACCCGGCCGGATCCGCCGCGTCGAGGACCGACGCGACCGAATCCGGCATGCAGGCCGACGGCTGCGCGCGCACGGCGGCGCGACGTCGGCAGCGCTCCGCGAGGCGCTAGAGGCCGTCGCCGACGACGATCTCGACGCGCCGGTTCCGCGCCTTGCTACGGGGATCTCGCGGATCGAACTGCCCGTAGCCGACCACGACGATGGCCGACTCGGGCACACCCTGCTGGATCAGGTAGCGGGCGACCGCGTCGGCGCGCTCCATCGACAGGTGCCGGTTGCTCCGGTACTTGTCCTTGGTCTTGTTGATCGGGTCGGTGTCGGTGTGCCCCTCGACGTAGAAGCGCCGGCCCGAGAACTTCGACCGCAGCACGGACGCCACGTTGCGCAGCACGGTGTGGGCCGAGCTCTTCAGCGCGGTGCTGCCCGAGTCGAAGGTGACCGAGTCCTCGACCCCGATGCTGATGCGGCCGCGGCGATAGCTGACGTCGGCGTCGGAGCCGATGTCGTTCTGCAGCTCGTTCAGCAGGCTCTGCGGGGCCGCCGGCTGCGCCGTCGCGTTGACCGGCTCGGGCCGGGTCGTCAGGCGACGCTGCAGCTCGTCGTTCTCGCCGCGCAGCCGCGCGACGTCGCCGCTGAGCTCGCGGATGCGCTCGTCGCGCTCGCGCAGCATCTCCTGGTAGCGCGTCGTGCAGCTCGTCGCCATCGAGGCGGCGAGCAGCGAGAGGAATAGGAACGACCTACGGAACTTCATGGTGCCTCCCTGTCGAGTTCGAACGGACGATTGCGGAGCGGACTGCATGTGCGAAGGTGCCGTCAACCGGAGCGCCTGCCCCGGCGGACGAGCACGAACAAGGCGAACAACGACGCCGCGGCGAGCGTCAAGAGGAGCCACTGCGACGACGGGTTCTCGCGCTGCCACTCGGGCCAGTCGACGAACAGCGCCTGCAGGATCGGGTCCTGCGCGAACAGCGCGACGACCGCGCCGAGCGCCAGGTACGGGCCGAACGGAATGCGCGCGCCGAGGCCCGAGCGCAGCGCGAGCGCGCCGCCGACGATCGCGCCGAAGACGCAGCCGAGGAACAGCGACAGCAGCGCGCCCCGCCAGCCGAGGAACGCGCCGATCATCGCCATCAGCTTGACGTCGCCGAAGCCCATCGCCTCCTTCTTGAAGACGCTGGTGCCGACGGCGCGCACCAGCCACGTCGTGCCGCCGCCGGCCACGACGCCGGCGACGCTCGCGAGCAGCGAGCGCAGCGCGACCGGCACGTCGGCGTCGCTCGACAGCTGACCGGCGAGCCCGGGCCAGAGGCCGGCGGCGACGCCTAGCGCGATGCCGGGCTTGGTCAGCGCGTCGGGCAGGAGCTGCGTGTCGAAGTCGATGAACGTCAGCGCCACGAGCAGCGCGACGAACGCCGCGTGCAGCGCGAAGGCCATCGCGGCGGCGCCGTCGAAGACGAAGCCGTCGGGCGCCGTCGCCACGAACGGGCCGAACGGCGGCCAGACGGCGAGCGCGAAGAACAGCGCCGCGGTCGTGAGTTCGACGAGCGGGTAGCGCGGCGAGATCGCGCCGCCGCAGCAGCGCGCGCGGCCGCGCAGCACGAGCCAGCCGAGCACCGGCACGTTGTCGAACCAGCGGATGGGCGCGCCGCAGCGCGGGCACCGCGAGCGCCCGCCGAGCGAACGCTTCGCCGCGTCCTCCTGCGGCAGTCGGTGCACGACCACGTTGAGGAACGAGCCGACGCACGCCCCCAGCAAGGCTGCTCCGACCTCGAACACCGCCGTGCCCATGGATTACCGCAAACCGCCGCGCGAACGCGGCCCCTCGATTCGACCTGGTGCCGGCGGGGCGAGGCCCCGGTGGCCACGCGCGCCATGCTGACCCATGGCTCGCACACCGCCGCCGGACGCGCGCGAGCATACGGTATCGCCGGACCGTTTCCAGCACACAGCAAGGACGCGTGCGGGAGCGTCTACGGCTCGACGAGGCGCAGCTCCCGCACGCGCGGCAGCGGCTGTCCGGCGACGACCCGGGCCTCGAGCCGGAGCCGCACGAAGCCCGCGGGACCGACCGGCAGGACCTCGTCTGCCAGCCGGTGCCGTAGACGACGCAGTCGACCGGCAGGACCTCGCCGTCCCGCGTCGCCTGCCAGCGGCCGACCCGGCCGGAGCCGAGGTCGGGGCGGTCGCCGCGCAGCGCGTCGGGTGGGGCCGCCTGCCAGGCGATCCCGAGGTCACCTTCGGCGTCGAACACGCGCAGCCGGCACGCGTCGACGTGGACCGGCAGCTGGCGCCACGGCAGGACGCCGCTGACCCGGAACGCGGCGCCGTCGGCCGGACCGTGCCGGAACGAGACCGCATAGGCCCGGCTCTGGCCACGCGGGCCGTCGATGCGCGCGCCGTCGCCGCCGTGCCGGGCCTCGACGCCCAGCACGGTCTGGAACGGCAGGCTGCCGCGCAGTACGAGCCGTCCGGCCGTCGCCAGGAACAGCGGCGACCGCGTCTCGTCCGGCGGCGCGTCGGAGGTCACGGGACCGAGGATCGCGACGTCGCCGGCCGCGACGATCGCGACCCGCGCCTGCGCGGTGAGCTCCTGCACCGGCGTGGTGCTCAGCCGCCCCCCGGGCAGCGGCAGCGCCGGTCCGCTCAGCGCGAGCTCGCCCGCCACCCGGACGCCGCCGCACGCGAGCAGACGGACCGGTGCCGTCTGCGCGTCGACCGTCACGCGCACGCCGGCCGGGACGTCGATGGCCAGGAACGGGAAGTCGCCGCCCTCGCTCACCACCAGGCGCCCGCCGCCCGCGTCGAACGGCTGGCCGGGGCGGAGCACGACGTCGTGGGTCGGGCGGAACACACCGAGACGGCCGTCGCCGGCCTCGACGCGCACGCGCGGCCGCACGCCGGCCTCGTGCACCTCGAAGCCGGGCGCGAGGCCGTCGTCGTCGCCGTAGGCGCCGGTGCCGCCGGGCCACTCGCACAACGGCAGGCTGCCGCCGGCGACGACGTACCAGGACGAGGGCGGCGAGGGCAGCGGCGCGCGCCCGGCGTAGTCGCACAGGCCGCGGTCGCCGCGCAGCGCGACGCTGAGCAGGTCGCCTTCGCGGAGCCGCAGCTGGGTGCCGTCCGTGCGCTGCGGCAGGGCGCCGAGGTCGAGTTCGACCGAACTGCCGGGGTGCTCGTCCAGGGGCGAGGTCACGACCCGCACGGAGCGCGGCACGAGCTCCTCGATCGGCCCCTTCAGCAGCCGGATCTCGAAGGCGTCGGAGCGCACCGACGGCGGCAAGAGCGGCTGCGTGAAGTGCAGGTACAGCCGCGGCGCGTCGGCGGCGACCTGCAGCGGAAGATCGGACGAGCGCTGCACGAACGGCAGGTCGCTCGGCGGCGGCCGCAGGATCGAGGGCAGCCCCGGCGGGCGCTCGTCGACGTCGGCGACGAAGACGTCGAACACGGCGACCTCGTCGAGCCAGCGTCCGTCCTTGGCGCGGATCGCGCCCGGCCGCGGATCGCCGGCCAACACGAGCCGGTAGCGGCCGCCGGGGCGGAAGGAACCGTCGTCGAGCTCCGGCCCGAGCGGCGGCGACGGGCGGAACGCGAGCCAGTTCTCGCCGACGTCGAGCGACCCGGGCACCTGCAGCCCGTGCTCGTCGAGCAGCGACACCGAGTGCGGCGTCACGCTGAGCGGCAGGATCGAGTCGCTGAAGTAGACCGTCAGCGCGTCGTTCAGCAGCACCGGCGCGTCGGGCTCGCCGAGGACCGGCGACGTGCGGTCGACGCGCAGCGGCTCCGTCTCGGGCCCCGACCGCCAGCACGCCGCCGCGGTCGCGGCGAGCATCGCGAGCGAGAGAGCGGGCTGTGGACGGCGTCTGCGCATGCGCTGGAGCGGCATCGTAGCCTGCGCGCGCAGGCCGGCGGACGGCAAACGGCGCGCGCGCCCGGATTGCTCCCCGAAACGGCCGCGGGCCGCCCCTCGGAGCGGCCCGCACGCCGTGCGCGCCCGCGGGCGCGAGAGCGCGGCGACACCGCGCGCGCTTCGGCCCCTATTGGGTGCTGGCGAGGCGGGAGCCGACGCTCATGCTGCGCAGCGACGGCGACAGCGCCGGCTCCACGCTGACGTTGTTCGTCATCACGACGCGCAGGTTGAGGTAGCGCGGCAGCAGGTTCGTCGCCGGGTTCCGGATCAGGTTGATCTGGTTCTCGGTGACGTAGCGCGTCAGCCCGTCGGCCGCGACGCGCGGCGCGGCGGCGACGTTCGCGGTCGAGTAGCGGTAGGCCTCGCACGCGTAGTTGGCGTTCAGCAGGTTGCCGCGGCCGTCGAAGGTGTCGTCCGGGATCTGGCCGGCCTGGTTGTAGGTCGGGTTGTAGAGCGTCGTGGAGTTCTCGAACGCCTCGGCGCCGCGCACTTCGACGACGACCCCGGTGCCGGCGGGCTGCCGCGCCTGCGGCGGGTCGAGCTGCACGACCAGGTCGTTGATGCGCAGCGCGGAGTTCACCGACAGCCAGTCGGGGAACCCGTTCTCGGGCACCACGGCCTGGTTCTGCACGATGCGGGCGCGCTGCGGCTGCAGCGTGTCGAAGAAGCCGAAGGTGGCCGTCGAAACCTTGCGCACGAAGTCGGCGCGCGACCAGTGCAGCATGCCGTCGCCGGGCGGCGCGGTGAACAGGGCCGTCTGCGGCGAGCCGAGGCCGGCGTCCTTGACGACGCTCGCGACCGCGGTCAGCGTGTTCGCCGGGTCGACGAGGATCGGCGCGCCCGTGATCAGGTCGAAGCCGCCCGAGGCGTGCACGCGCAGCCGCGGCCACGGCGGGAACGCGCCGCCGCATCCGCTGCCGACGCGGTCGTAGTAGCCGCCCGGCGCGCCCGGGAACCCGGCGCTCGGCGGACCGAGCAGCGCGACCTGGAAGCCGTTGGTCGCCTGCGCGATGCCGTTGGCCGCGTTGTCCGGGAACATCTTCATGTCGACGAGCAGCGGCAGCGCGATCGGGTCGTGGTCGCGGCGGCTGACGCCGACGAAGTCGGCCGGGTCCTCGACCCAGGTGCCGCTGCCGAACTGCAGGAACTCGGGATCCGGCACGCTGCTGATCCAGGGCGAGTCGATGTTCGCCGTGGCGTCGTTGTTCGGCGGGCTGGCGCCGGGGTTCTGGGCGCCGCCGAGCCCGATGACCTGGCCGTTGGCGTCGACCGTCACGAGGCGCGAGTCGCGCCACGTGTAGGTGCGATCGAACCGCGGGAACGGCACGTAGGTCACGTTCGCGTTGTCGCGGAACGCCTCGTTCGGATTGATCGTGTAGACCTTGTCCGCGAAGACGGGCGTCAGCGACGTGCCCTCGAGCACGTTGTCGGCGAACACGTTCGACAGACCGCTGTTCATCGACGCGCAGTCCAGCACGCAGAACGCCACCGGGGGCGTGCTCGTGTCGAACTGGATCAGCCAGCGCTCGTCCGGCCGCGTGCGAGCGTGCGCCAGCGACATCGTGAAGCGGTCGAAGACGTCGTACTGCACCGTCTCGTCGTTGAACGGCGACCAGTAGAGCTGCTCGACGTCGATCGCGAACTCGGACGGCTGGGTGTAGCTGAGCGAGAAGTCGTCCTCGAGGTAGCGCATCTGCATGCGCGAGCCCTGCGGCTTCATCGGCTCGATGATCCGGCCGACCGGCTGGGCGA
>CALKYL010000033.1 GCA_938003515.1 uncultured bacterium | reverse complement strand
GCCGCAGCCGCGCCTCCGGATCGAGCGGCCGGACCCAGTCCCAGCCGATGCGCGCCCAGTCCGGGTCGTCCGGGTCGAGCCCGAGCTCGCCGATCGCTTCGCGGTCGGTGACGAAGAACTGATCGCGGTACGGCAGCAGATAGCCGCCGCCTGCGCGGCGCGCCGCGGCCGCCTCGGCGTGGCCGCGGAACCACCGGTTGAGCGACAGCGACATGCGCTCGACGTACATCGGCACGCGCCACAGCTCGGCGCACTCGCCTTCGAGCATCGCCGCCCAGCCGACGTAGCCGCCCTCGAGCGCGACCACGTCGAGCGCGACCGCGCGCGACCGGGCCGCGGGGTCCTCGGCGATCTCGTCCACCGCCGCGCTCGCGAAGCGCGGCAGCGCCGCGACGCGCACCGCCGCGGCCCGTCGGCGGCCCACGTCGGCCGAGCGGAGGTCGTGCTGCAGATCGCGCGCAGAGCGGCGCGCACGCTCGACGCGCCGCTCGCCGTCCATGCTCACGCCGAAGTCCTCCCGCCGGCCCTCCTCGCCGGCGGCGGCGCGCGCGGCGCTCGAACATCGAGCTCTTGCGGCGGTCGCCGAGCCGCGGACGTCCGCGCTGCTGCCGCTCCTCGAGCTCCTGCTGGTAGCGCCGCTGGTCGAGGAACGCCTGCACCTCCTGCCGCAGCTGCTGCGGGCTCTGGAAGCGCATCTCGGGCTCCTTCGCCATCATCTTCTCGAGGAAGTAGTGCAGCTGCGGCGACAGGTCGAGCGCGCGGATGCGCTCGCCCGACAGCGACTCCAGCACCTGCTTGGCCAGCACCTCCTCCGACGTCTTGCCCTCGAACGGCAGCGAGCCGGTCGTGAGGTGGTAGAGCGTCGCGCCGAGCGAGTAGATGTCGGCGCGCACGTCGAGCTTGCCCTGGCCGCGCGCCTGCTCGGGCGAGATGTAGTGCACCGTGCCGGCCGTCGTCTCGCCGCCGCCGGTCTCCTCGCCGCCGGCGGCGAAGCCGAGGTCGATCAGCACCGCGCCGCGCTCCTCCGACCACAGCACGTTGCCCGGCTTGACGTCGCGGTGCACGTAGCCCGCGGCGTGCAGCGCCGAGAGCGCGCCGGCGACCTCGACGACGACCTGCAGCGCCGACTCCTCGTCGAGGCGGCCCACGTCGTCGTCGGTGAGCACGTCCTGCAGGCAGCGGCCGGGCAGCTTCTCCATCGCGAAGAAGATCGTGTCGCCCTCCTTCGCGACCCGGAGGCCCTTGACCAGGTGCGGGTGTTCGAGCGCCATCAAGAGGCGCGCCTCCCGCACGAAGCGCTCGGTCTGCCCGGGGTCCGCGGCGAGCTCCGGCTTGAGGACCTTGAGCGCGACCTCGCGTTTGTCGGTCCGGTCGATCGCAGCGAACACTCGGCCGACGCCGCCCTCGCCGAGCAGCTCGCCGAGCTCGTATCTGCTCAGCACCGGTCGGGTGCCCGCCTCCGTCCGTTGCCATTGCGCCCACTGCGCCGCCGAGCAGACGCCGCCGTCGATCAGGAATCTCCCGGGGTCACCGGAGGCGAGCGCGTCGCGCGCGACGTCGGCGGCGACGATCCGTCGGTGCACGAGCAGCGCGAGGAGCTTGGTCGGCGAGATCAAGTGCGTTCCAGATGCACGCGACCCGGGCACTTGGAGGTTTCGTGGCGGCGCGCGTCAAGTCGATCGGCGACGTCGCCCGAAAGAACCCCTGTCGAGAACCAGGGCCGAGGACACATCCGTTGAAGCATCCAGGGGCTGCGTTCGTGATCAAGTACTTCGACTTGATCGACGAGTTCATCAAGGTTCGGTGCTGTAGCGACGAGCTGCTGCAGGACCTTCACGCGGCCCCGATCACCAACAAGTCGGACTACCGCCACCGCGTCGTGCGCGCCTGCGTGCCGTCGTTCGAGTCCGAGGTCCTCGGCGCCGTGCGCCGCATGGACGAGGGATACGACCCCGAGATCGTCGAGGAGCTGCTCTACCAGATCTGCATCGACGTCAACCCGTCGCTCGAGATCCACCAGGTCAGCATCCCGTCGAACGAGCGCGGCGGCGGCGGCGCCCCGCAGGTCGACGACCCGTTCCTGTCGCGGCCGGGCAACGAGCAGGCGCGCCAGTCGCTGTTCCGCCGCGTCACCAGCCTCGAGCGCAACCTCCGCCAGCAGATCATCGGCCAGGACGACGCGATCACCGCGCTCGTGCGCGCCGTCAAGAAGGCCGCCGTCGGGCTGAAGCGTCCGACCCACCCGGTCGGGACGTTCCTGCTGGTCGGCCGCACGGGCACCGGCAAGACCGAGCTCGCGAAGGCGCTGGCCCGCAACCTGTTCGACGACCCGAGCGCGATGATCCGCGTCGACTGCAGCGAGTACGCGCTGCCGCACGAGTACGCGAAGCTGATCGGTTCGCCCCCGGGCTACATCGGTCACAACGAGGGCGGCTTCCTGACCGAGAGCATCAAGAAGAAGCCGACCAGCGTCGTGCTGTTCGACGAGGTCGAGAAGGCCCACTACAAGGTGCACAACCTGCTGCTCCAGCTGCTCGACGAGGGCATCATCACGGACAGCAAGGGGCAGACGGTGTCGTTCCACCAGGCGCTGATCCTGATGACGTCGAACCTCGGCATCGAGAAGATCGACGCGGTGCGCACCCGGATGGGCTTCTCGGCCGCGCACCGGCGGCAGAGCCTGAAGGACATCGACCTGACCTCCGTGACGTTCGAGGCGCTGCGCGAGTTCTTCCGGCCCGAGTTCGTCAACCGCATCGACGAGGTCATCATGTTCAACCCGCTGGACGAGAAGGTCTGCCAGCGCATCGCGGGGAACATGCTGCGCGAGGTCTCCGAGCTGCTGAAGCGGCGCGGCATCACGGCGTCGTTCTCGTCGAGCGTTCGCGTGCTGCTCGCCAAGCAGGGCTTCTCCGAGGAGTACGGCGCGCGCGAGCTGCGGCGGCTGATCAAGCGCCGCATCGAGGACCCGCTGACCGAGCTGATCCTCGACCACGACCTCGGCCAGGGCGCCAGCGTGTCGGTGCGGGTGCGCGGGGGCGACTACTGCTTCGCCCACGAGGACGCGGGCGCCGCGCAGCCGGCCTGAGCGAGCGGCGGGTGGACGCGGGCCGGGCGCCGCCCTACCGTGCGGGGCGGCCCTGAAGGCCTCAACCGATGCTGCTGCTGGTCCTCGCGGTCTCGCTGTCGCTGCTGTTCTCGTTCCTCTGCTCGATCTCGGAGGCGACGCTGCTCAGCGTCGGCCGGGCCCGGGTCGAAGGGCTGGCCCAGGACGGCAGCCGGATCGGCAAGACGCTGCGGCGCTTCCGCGACCAGCCCGACCGGCCGATCGCCGCGATCCTGATCGTCAACACGATCGCCAACTCCGGGGGCGCGGCGCTCGCGACCGACCAGTTCGTGCAGACGTATCCCGGCGTCTCGCCGGCGTGGTTCGCCGCGTTCTTCGTCGTGACGGTGCTGCTGGTCACCGAGATCGTTCCGAAGACCGTCGGCGTCGTGCACGCCGACGCGCTCGCCAAGCCGGTCGCCTACGTCGTCGAGGTCATGATCGTCGGGGTGTTCCCGCTGCTGTTCGTCACGCGGTGGCTCGCGCGGCTGTTCGCGCGCGCCGACGCCGGCCCGGACACGTCGCTCGACGAGATCCGCATCCTGACGACCGCGGGCATGTCGCAGGGCGCGTTCGGTCGCATCACCGGCGAGCTGATCCAGAACGCGACCCGACTGCGCGATCTGACCGCGAGGGACGTCATGGTGCCGCGCGACCGCGTCGCCTATCTCGCCGGCAACCAGCCGACCGAGGCCAACCTCAAGCGCGTGCATCGCACCGGCCACAGCCGCTTTCCCTACACCCCCACCGGCGAGCTCGACGACGTCAGCGGCGTGATCCTGACCAAGGAGCTGCTGTTCTCGCTCCGCGAGCGGTCGGAGCCCGACTGGGAGGCGCTGAAGGTGCCGCTGTTGGTCATGCCGGAGAGCGCGACGCTCAACCACGTGCTGCGTCGCTTCCAGCTGGGCAAACGGCACCTCGCGATCGTCGTCGACGAATACGGCTCGACGCAGGGCATCGTGACGCTCGAGGACGTGCTCGAGGAGATCGTCGGCGAGATCGAGGACGAGTTCGACACCGCGGAGACCGAGGTGATCGAGCGCCCGGACGGCACGCTCGAGTGCCGCGGCATGGCGGACGTCGAGGACGTGTTCGAGCGCCTGGCGATCCGCGGCGTCGAGACCGACAGCAAGACGCTCTCGGGCTTCCTCGCCGAACGCCTGGGCTCGGTGCCGGCAGCCGGCATGCAGGTCGACGTCGGCGAGCACCGCTTCGAGGTGCTGAAGGCGAACAACCGCCGCGCCGAGCGGGTCCGCGTCAGCCGCGGCACGCCGACCAACGGCGAGGCGTCCTAGACCGCTCCGCCGCCACGCCACCACGCCGCGCCGACGGGCCGACGGGCGCGCCGGCCCGATGGCACCGGGCGCGCGGCCTCGGCTAAGCTCGCGGCCATGAGCCCGACGTCCAGGGAGTCTCGCG
>CALKYL010000032.1 GCA_938003515.1 uncultured bacterium | reverse complement strand
AAGATCTCCAACGTCAAACTGGAGTTCTTCGAACCGCCGGCCGTTCCCGGCTTCTGCGACGCTTCGGCCACGTGCGCGGGGTGCACGGGCCCGGCCGTCAGGAGCCCGCCCCGGCGCGGCCGTGGCCCGCTCCGCCGGGTCCGGTGGGCCTTCCGCACCCGCGGGACCGCCGCTGCGACCGCGGGCGGCGCCCGGTCGGGGTGCGCCTTCGCGGCCCGCGACGCGTCGACCGAGCCCGCCGTGCCCGGCTCGGCGTGCCGCGCCAGGGTCTCGTAGCCGGTCTTCCGGCCGATCCCGAACCGCTCGCGCAACGGGATCAGCTGCCGACGCGCACCGCCACGCCGCGCGTCAGGCCGACGCGGGTGCTCGCGAGCAGTCCCTGGACGACGAAATCGAAGCCGACCAGCACCGGCTGGTTCGGGATCGGCACCGGCACCAGCACGGGCGCGCCCGAGTAGACCGGCCCGGCGACCAGGACGTCGATCGAGCCGAGCACGACCTCGCCGTCCAGCCCCTGCTGCAGGTGGAAGCCCGGCAGCTGCACGCCGCACGGATACGTCGGCTGCGCGGTCGTCGAGAGACCGAACCCCGACAGCGCCGGCAACGGCATCGAGCCGGTCGGGTCGTCGAGCGCGAAGTCGAGGGTCTGTTCGACCGACGGCGTGCCGCCGACTGCGATGCTGTCGAGGGGGTTCGTGCAGCCGAACACCTCGTAGCCGGAGAGCCGCTCGATCGTGAACGTGCCGATCTGCGTCGGCGCGTTCTGGAACGGCCCGCCCGCCGTCGAGACCACCTGGACCGGCGCCGCGGGGACCGTCGGGGAGTTCGGCGAACTGTAGGAAACGCCGCTGTCCGTGCCGGCATCGTAGACTTCGGCGGGCAGCACGACGACGCCGGGCCCGAACGGCCCGGGCAGCAGCGCGTCGGTCAGCCCGACGAACCAGTCGGGGCTCGGGTCGAGCTTCGCCGCGATCGACAAGAGCGGCTGGTGCGTCGTGAACTGGAAGACGGTCGTGGCCGGCGACGTGCTGGTCCCGATGGAGCCCACCAACTGGCTGCCGATCGTCGCCTGGGCCTGTTGCAAGAAGGCCTGCGGGTTGCCGGTCTCCGCGAGCTGCTGCAGCCCGAACGTCGCCAGCTGCCCCGGTGCCCACAGCGTCGAGCCGAGCGTGTGGGCCGCGCCGGCGAAGCCGCTGAACGACGGGCTGGACGGGAACGACGTCGGGTGGGTCTGCGCGCTCCAGGTGCTCTGGAACGTGACGCGGTAGGTCGCCTGGCCCTCTTGGCCGAACACCGGCGCGCCGAGCGACAGCAGCAGCGCTGCGATACGAATGCTCATGGAGTCCCTCTGCCTCGATCGAAAGGCGGCGACCGGCTCGAAGGGTATCACGGTCATCGCGGCTCCGCGAGGCGTCCGGGCACGCCGGCGATCACCGGACCGCGGCGCGCCGATCGAGCGCGCGGTGCCACGGAGACCCGGCGTGGCCCGCGCTGTCGACCGGCGCCGCGCGCCCGGCCCCGCACCACACCCCCACCACACACCCGGACCACGGCCCCCCGCGCCTTTGCCCGACCCTGCCCCGCGCCCTACGATCGTCCCTCCCCGATGAAGTCCGCCACCAAGCCCGATTTCGCCCTGGTCGCCGAGGTCACCCGCCGCGCGTTCGCGCACATGGTCGCGATGATCCACGTCGCCAACCACCGAGAGGACGCCGACAAGACCGACCCGAAGGTCGGCGGCCACCCGGCGGCGTGCGCGTCGAGCCTGGACTTCCTGGCAGCGCTGCACCTCGTCGTGCGCGAGGCCCACGACTTCGTCTGCTGCAAGCCGCACGCGTCGCCGGTCGACCACGCGCTGCACCACGCGATGGGCCTGTTCCGGCACCGGGACGGCGCGTGGTTCTCCGACGAGGAGTCGGAGGCCGTCATGCACCGGCTGCGCAGCTTCTCGCACGACGGCGCGCCGGTGTTCCAGAGCTACCACGCCGACGGCGACCCCGACAGCTGGCGCTTCCTGCCGTCGGGCTCGGTCGGCATCCCGCCGGTCGTCGCCGTCTACCTGTCGCTCGCCCACCGCTACGCGCGGCAGCACGGCCAGGACCTCGAGGAGCCGCACTTCTGGTGCATGATGGGCGACAGCGAGTTCCGCGAGGGCTCGCTGCTCGAGGTGCTGCCCGAGGTCGCCGAGCGCGAGCTCGGCAACGTCACCTGGATCGTCGACTACAACCGGCAGAACCTCGACGGCACCCGCATCCCGAACAACCGCGGGCTGATGGGCACCGACGCCGACCGCATCGAGCGCACCGCGGCCGCGAACGGCTGGCAGGTCATCCAGCTGCGCCACGGCTCGTTCCGCGAGGAGGTCTTCGGTAAGGACGGCGGCAAGGCGCTGCGCAAGGTCTTCGAGCAGGGCCTGACCGACTACTACTACCAGGCGCTGATCTGGAAGCGCGACGCGAAGCAGATGCGCCAGGCGATCCTCGAGAAGGACGCGTCGTGCAAGAAGCTGCTCGGCACGCTGTCCGACGAGGACGTGATCCGGCTCTACTTCGACACCGGCGGCCACGACCACGAGGCGTGCGTGCGCGCGTTCGAGCAGGCCAAGAAGGACCCGCACCGGCCGACGCTGCTCATCGCGCACACGATCAAGGGCCGCGGCCTCGAGTGCGTCGCCGCCAACGGCAACCACTCGGCGATGCCCGAGGAGGCCGAGGTCGAGGCGATCCTCGCCGCCGAGGGCCTGTCGTTCGAGCGGCCGTTCGCGCGGCTCGACGACGAGGCCGGCGCATGGGCGCTCGAGCGCGGCCGCGAGCTGCGGCGGGCGATCGAGGCCCTCGACGCAGGGGCCGAGGCCAACCGCGAGCGCATCACCGCCGAGATCGAACGGCGCGGCGGCGTGCCCGACGCGCTCGACATCAACCTCAAGCTCGCGCCGACGACGCACACGCAGTGGATGTGGGGCCAGCTCGCCGCCAAGCTCGTGCGCATCGGCGTCTACGACGAGCTGAAGGAGGCCGGCAAGGCCGACAAGGCCGGCAAGCAGCTGACCGAGCAGGAGGCGCGCTGGGGCCCGCTCGCCGACCTGATGCTGACGATGGCGCCGGACGTCGGCACGTCGACCAACATCAACCCGGCGATGGACGAGAAGATCTACGGCCCCCGCCACGACGAGAACTGGGAGGCCAAGCTCGAGCTGCACGAACGCCTGCGCCCGCAGCTCGCGCCGACCGACGAGGCGTGGACGCGCCACATCCGCTTCGAGATCGCCGAGGCCAACTGCATGACCGCCGTCGGCAGCTTCGGCAAGATGGGGCGCCTGACCGGCATCCCGTTCCTGCCGATGATGACGGTCTACGACTTCTTCATCAAACGCGCGCTCGACCAGCTCTACTACAACCTCTACTGGGCGAGCTCGTTCGTGCTCGTCGGCACGCCGTCCGGCGTCACGCTCGCGCCCGAGGGCGCGCAGCACAGCTGGAAGAGCGACATCCAGATCCCGAACCTGATCACCTGGGAGCCGGCGTTCGCGATCGAGATGGAGTGGATCCTGTGCGACGCGATCCGCCGCCACTTCACCAACGACAACCAGGGCCGCACCGGCGTGCTGATCCGCGCCGTCACCCGCGCGCTCAACCAGAAGGAGCAGCTGACCTGGCTCAAGAAGCAGCGGCGCTTCAAGCGCGAGCTGCCCGACGGCGCCGAGCTCGGCATGACCGCCGAGGACGGCGGCCTCAACGAGGCCGAGGTGCCCTCCGCCGAGGACGACGAGATCCTCGCCGCGGTGCGCGAGCACGCGCTGGCCGGCGGCTACCGCCTCGTCGACTGGCGCGGCTACCGCGGCTACCAGCCCGGCGAGAACGTCGTCGAGCTCTTCGTCATGGGCGCGCTCGTGCCCGAGGCCGTCGAGGCGGCGCGGCTGCTGCTCGACCGCGGCGTCTACGCCAACGTCACCGTCGTGACCTCGCCCGACCTGCTGTGCGGCGAGCTCGGCAGGAGGGACGGCTTTTCGCACCTGTGCGACGGCCTCGGCGTCGACGGCCGGCTGCACCTGCGGCCCGCCGGCGGCGCGGCCGGACAGCCGCTCGGCGCCGGCGACGCGGTCGACCTCGCCGGCAGGCGCGTGCCGATCGTGTCGGTGCACGACGGCGAGATCGGCCTGCTCGACAACCTCGGCTCGATCCTCGGCGTGCGCCAGGTCCCGAAGGCGGTCGTCAAGTTCAGCAAGTCGGGCACCCCCAAGCACGTCTACGAGTACCACGGCCTGCACGCCGAGGGCATCGCCGACGCCTGCGGCCAGGCGCTCGCCGAGACGGCGCTCGAGGAGGTACAGCTGCACCCCGACGCCGTGGCGCTGCTGCGCCGCCAGCAGGATGGCCGGCAGGACGCCCAGCGGGGCGACTGGCGCGAACTGTGGCCCAACCCCACGTGAGCCCCGGCGTGAGACCCGTCGCGCGCGGACTTCGGTGTAGTCCGCGCCCCCGTCCGTAGCGCCCGCACCCGACGGAGCACGCACGACGATGACCAGCTACCCCCCGTTCACCCCGCGTCGCCAGAGCCCGCTGCCGCTGTTGTTCGCCGGCGCCGCGTTCGCGCTGGCCGCCTACCTGGTGCTCGACCGCACCGGCGTGTTCGACCCGGCGCCGACCGCCGAGCCGCGCCCGGTGACGCCGCGCGGCGAGCTGGCGCCGCTCGAGCAGGGCTTCGTCGAGGTGTTCGAGCGCTGCTCGCCGTCGGTCGCGCACATCAACACGTCGTCGCTCGTGCGCACGGGCTTCGGCATCGCCGAGCAGAAGGGCTCCGGCAGCGGCTTCGTCTGGGACCGCGCCGGCGTCGTCGTCACCAACGACCACGTCGTGCGCAGCGCCCGCGAGGTGCTGGTGTCGGTCGGCGGGCGCAACTACCGCGCCGACGTGCTCGCGTCGTCGCCCAACCACGACCTCGCCGTGCTGCAGCTGCGCGGCAAGGCAGGCGACCTGGTGCCGCTGCCGCTGGGCTCGTCGGCCGACCTCCGCGTCGGCCAGACCGCGATCGCGATCGGCAACCCGTTCGGCTTCGACCAGACGATGACGACCGGCGTCGTCAGCGCGCTCAACCGCACGCTGCCGACCGAGGACGGCCGCCTGATGCACGGCCTCATCCAGGTCGACGCGGCGATCAACCCCGGCAACTCGGGCGGCCCGCTGCTCGACTCCGCCGGC
>CALKYL010000031.1 GCA_938003515.1 uncultured bacterium | reverse complement strand
CCCTGGGCGACTCGTCAGCGCGCCGGCTCGACCCTACTTGGACACGCTCCTAGCGGACCGCCACGTTCGGTCGCCGCGATGCCGCGCGGTCCGCGCCGTCGGTCTCACGGCGGGGGTGACGGATGTCCGCTCCCCGAGCGGGAGCGCATGACGGGCTGGCCGCATCGTGGACGGCCTCCTGGCCGCGCCGGTCGCCGGCGTCAGTACGGCGCGCCCGCGAGGATCCACGCGCGCAGGAGCGCGAGTTCCTCCGGCGTCAGCTGCGGCTCGTCGGCGGGCGGCATGTGGTCGTCGTCGTCGAGCGGCAACAGGCAGCGCTCGAGCAGCAGGCTCTGGTCCGGCCTGCCCGGAACGACCACGCGGTCGATCTCGTCGCGGTCGAGGCACTGCACGCCGGCCTTGGTCGTCAGCACGAGGTCGCCGTCGGGGTCGTCCTCGCCGTGGCACTCGGCGCACGCCCGCTCGAAGATCGGCATCACCACGAGGTCGAACAAGCTCGCGTCCGGCGCGGGGAGGTCGCCGTCGGCCGGCGGCGGCGCCGCGACCGGCTCCGCTTCGGCGCGCAGCGGGCGCCACAGGAACGTCGCGCCGTGCGTCATCGAGCCGCCGAAGTGGCCGGTCGGGATCGCCAGCGCGAGGCCCGCGGCGAGCCCGAGCCGGAACGGCCGCCGCCGTTCGCGCCCTGCCATGAACGGCAGCAAGACGCAGATCGCGCTCATCGCGATCGCGAAGTTCTTGTGCTTGCCGATCAGGTCCGCGTCGCCGCGGTGCGAGCCGCCGAGCACGAGGCCCGAGGTGAAGGCGAGCGCCGCGGCCAGCGCCGTCAGCACCGCCAGCGCCAGGAGCGCGCCGCGCGGCACCGGCCTCTTCACGAGCGGCGCGCCGAATTCGAGCACGAACATCGCCGGCAGGAGCCCGATCGGCAGGTGCAGCAGGACGACGTGGAAGCGGCCGAAGACCTCGAGCCACGGCGACGGATCGGAGTTCGAGAGCATGCGCGGACGGCGGGACTCTAAGCCATCAGCGCGGGCACGACATGCCCGAACACGTCCGTCAGCCGGAAGTCGCGTCCCTGGTGGCGGTAGACCAGCCGCTCGTGGTCGAAGCCGAGCAGGTGCAGGAGCGTCGCGTGCAGATCGTGCACCGACACCGGGTCGCGCACGATGTTGTAGCCGTGGTCGCAGGTCTCGCCGTGCACGTGCCCCCGGTTCACGCCGGCGCCGGCGAGCCACATCGTGAAGCAGCGCGGGTGGTGGTCGCGGCCGTAGTTGTCCGCGCTCAGCCCGCCCTGGCTGTAGACCGTGCGACCGAACTCGCCGCCCCAGACGACGAGCGTGTCGTCGAGCAGCCCGCGCCGGCGCAGGTCGATCAGGAGCGCCGCGATCGGGCGGTCGACGGCGGCGCACTGCCGACGGATCTCGGCCGGCAGGTTGCCGTGCGCGTCCCAGCCCCGCATGTAGAGCTGCACGAAGCGCACGCCGCGCTCGCTGAGCCGGCGCGCCATCAGGCACGACTGCGCGAACGTGCCCGCCTTCCGGGCCTCGTCGCCGTAGAGGGCCCAGGTCGCCTCGCCTTCGTCGGACAGGTCGACGAGGTCCGGCACCGACGCCTGCATGCGGAAGGCCATCTCCTGCTGCGCGATGCGCGCGTCGATCTCCGGATCGAGCGTGCGCGCGCGCTCGCGCTCGGCGAACGCGTTGACCAGATCGAGCACCCTGCGGCGGTCCTGCCGCGAGACGCCGGGCGGGTCGGCGAGGTAGAGCACCGGGTCGCCGCTCGAGCGCAGCTTGGTGCCCTGGTGCTCGCTCGGCAGGAAGCCGCTGCCCCAGAAGCGGGCCGCGAGCGCCTGCATGTTGCCGAAGCCCTGCGTGATCATCACGACGAACGTCGGCAGGTCGCGGTTCTGGCTGCCGAGACCGTAGCTGGCCCAGGCGCCGAAGCTCGGCCGGCCCGGCTGCTGGTTGCCGGTCTGCACGAAGGTGATCGCGGGCTCGTGGTTGATCGCGTCGGTGTGCATCGAGCGCACGATGCACAGCTCGTGCGCGACGCTGCCGAGGTGGGGCAACAGCTCGCTGATCCACGCGCCGTCGCCGCCGTTGTCGTGCTTCGTGAAGCGGAAGATCGACGGCGCGATCGGGAAGCGCTTCTGGCCCGACGTCATCCCGGTCAGGCGCTGGCCCATGCGCACCGAGTCGGGCAGGTCGTGGTCGTAGAAGCGGCCGAGGTCGGGCTTGTGGTCGAACAGGTCGAGCTGGCTCGGCCCGCCCTCCATGTGCAGGTAGATGACGCGCTTGGCCTTGGGCGCGAAGTGCGGGCCGCGCGGGAGCTCGCCGCGCCGCGGCGACGTCGACGCGCCGAGGCCGTCGGCGAGGGCCGTGGTCGCGAGCAGGCCGCCCACGGTGGAGGCCGGGCGCGCGAAGAGCCGCCGGCGGGTTCAGCTGGCGGCGAGGTCGTGCAGCGGGTGCGGCGGCGGGTGGTGCATCGTCAGTCGAGGTAGACGGTCGCGTCGAGGTCGAGGAAGGCGCTGGCCAGGAGCGTCAGCGCGGCGAGGTCGGCGGCCGGCAGCTCCGGATCGCGCGGCGCCGTGCCGACCGCGACCAGCTGCGCCGCGGCGTCGGGGTCGGCGTGGTAGCGCCGCTGCAGGTCGGCGAGCGTCGCGAGCGCCAGCGCCAGCTGCCGGCCGTCGAGCGCGTGGCCGGTCGCGCGCCGGTGCATCGCCGTCAGTCGTCCCCGGTCGTCGCCGTGCTCGCGCATGGCGCGCTCGGCGAGCCGTCGCGCCGCCTCGACGAACTGCTCGTCGTTCCACAGCACCAGCGCCTGCAGCGGCGTGTTGGTGCGCGAGCGCCGGATCGTGCAGAACTCGCGGGTCGGCGCGTCGAACGTCGACAGGCTCGGCGGCGGACACGCGCGCTTCCAGTAGGTGTAGAGGCTGCGGCGCCAGAGCGCGTCGCCGTCGTCGCGCTCGAACAGCCGGGTGTTCGACTGCAGCATCGCGACCTCCCGCCACAGCCCGGGCGGCTGGTAGGGCTTCACGCTGGGCCCGCCGACGCGCTCCACGAGCAGGCCGGCCGCGTACAGCGCCTGGTCGCGGATCGCCTCGGCCGACAGGCGGCGCCGCGGGAAGCGCGTCAACAGCCGCGCGTCCGGATCCGCGTCCGCCGCGGCGGGATCGCGTCGACTCGTGCGCCGGAACGCGTCGCTCGTCACCAGGAGGCGCAGGACGCCGCGCACGCTGTGGCCGTTGTCGCGCAGCTCCACGGCGAGCCAGTCGAGCAGCTCGGGGTGGCTCGGCCACTCGCCCTGCAGGCCGAAGTCCTCGCTGGTGCGCACGATGCCCTCGCCGAACACGAACTCCCACAGCCGGTTCGCCGCGACCCGCCAGGTCAGCGGGTTGTCGTCCGCGACGAGCCAGCGCGCGAGGCCCAGGCGGTCGCGCGGCTGGTCCGGCGGGAGCGCGCCGAACATCGCCGGCAGCTCGCGCAGCACCGGCTGCTCGGCGTCGGGCTTGTCGTATTCACCGCGGTGCAAGACGAACGTCGGGCGCGGCTCTGGCCGTTCGCGCATGACCATCGCCTGCGGCACCGCCGCCTCGAC
>CALKYL010000030.1 GCA_938003515.1 uncultured bacterium | reverse complement strand
GGCTGCTGGCGTTCTCGATCCAGATCGACCGCCGGTCCTGCGGCCACGTCTCGATCCGGACCTGGAACGTCTGCCGGTGGTCGCCGTCGGGCGGGAACACGAAGCGCACGCCGAGGGACTGCAGCGGCCGGCCGAACGCGTCGGCGGCGGCGTCGGTGGCGATCAGGCGCCGGCCCAGGAACTCGCGGCCGTCGCGGAAGTTGCGCGGCGCGATCAGGGAGCGAACGACGAACTGCTGGGCGATCGACGCCGTCACCCCGAGCGTCTGGAAGGCCGTGGTGGCGACGTTGACGACGCGCACCGCGAAGTCGTCGACCGTCGTGCCGCGCAGCTCCTCGCGCAGCACCAGCCGATCGGCGGTGAACGACGCGACCGAGACCTGGCCGGGCGCCTGCGCCAGGTTGCTCAGGTGGATGCCGTCGGGGGCGACCTGGAAGTTCTGGTAGGCCAGCTGGGGCTGTCGGTAGAGCGTGTTGTGGACGGTCTGCGCGAGGTCGGCCCGCAGCTGCTGCGGCGGGTAGAGGATCTCGGCGGCGAACGCGATCGTGCGGGGGTCGTAGCTCATCGGGCCCGCGGCCATGCTACGGCACCGCCGGGGGGGCACCAGAGGCGCGTGCAGGGGGGCGCGGCGGCCCCGGTGGCGCATTCCCGGGAGGGATCCCGCCGCCGCTGCGTCTCGCCGCCGTCCCCAGGCGCGTTTGCGACGGCCCGGCTGGCCTCGCCCGAGGCCGGGGCTAAGCTGCTCCGCCCCGAACCTCCGACCCGATGCCGACTCCGATGTATCGCCTCTTCGTCGTCGCCGCGCTGACCGCGGCTCCCGCGTTCGCCTCGGCCCAGGACCCGCAGCAGCAGATCGATCGGCTCCGCGGCGAGGTCGACGCGCTCCAGGACCAGCTGATCGACGAGCGCGCGAAGATCCTGATGGACCTGCGCGTCAACGGGCGGCAGCTCGACCCGCAGATCGTCATGCGCGAGGCCGTCTACCTGACGGGCGGCAAGCTCGTCGAGGCGAAGGTCGCGAACTTCTTCATCCTCGAGGAGCTCAAGCGGCAGGTCGAATCCGGCCAGCGCAGGGCGGAGGAGTTCCTCGTCACCGAGGAAGACGTCATGACCCAGCTGGCGCCGATGCAGCAGGAGTTCGAGACCAAGAACCCCAACGTCGACTTCTGGGAGGTCGTGCGGTCCCAGTACGGGCTCAGCAAGGAGACCTTCCTCGATCAGCGGCGCGAGGCGATCCTGTTCGACCGCGTGTTCTTCCCCGGCTCGCCGAAGAACTGGCCGGCGATCACCAAGGAGGCGATCAAGGCCCAGACGCAGAGCGACCAGGGGCCGCGCTTCCTCGAGCAGCTCGAGAAGGCGACGGAGGGCGTCGACGAGCAGGGCAACCCGAAGACGCTGCCCGAGTTCTGGATCAACATGATGCGGCAGTTCGTGCAGAAGGGCCTGCGCAGCTGGAGCGACATCCGCTACGCGTCGCACGGCCTGCCGCCGGACGTGGTGCTGCGCGTCAACGACCTCGAGTGGTCGACCCAGGACGCCTTCGACTTCGTCAAGAAGGGCCTCTACGTGCAGGACCTCGAGCGGGCGATGCAGGAGGTCGCCGTCCGCGAGGCGCTGCGCCAGGAGCTGGTCGCCAAGGGCGTCTACGTGAGCGACGAGGAGTTCACCCGGCGCTACGACGAGTACCGAGAGCCCTACGACTCGACGCCGTTCACCGTCGAGGTGATCGCGACGCGCTTCAAGGGCTACCCGTGTCTCGAGGCCTTCCGCGCCCGCTGGCGCCTGATCACCTCGTATTCGGACCTGATCGCCGACGAGATCAACGACGAGAACCTGCAGAAGCACGCCGACGCGCGCGCCGCGTTCTTCGCCGACGGCCAGGTCGACGTCAGCGTGATCCCGTTCCTCGGCCGCAGCGTGCGGTCGGGCGGCTGGGAGCCGGACGGCATGGCCAAGGCCCGCGAGCGCTGCGAGGCGATGTTCGCCCGGCTCGAGAAGAAGGAGCTGACCTTCGACGAGGCGCTGCGCAACCACAACGAGTTCTTCGTCACCGACGAGAAGCGCGGCGTGCTCGGCATGCTGCCGTTGAACCAGGTGCGCCAGCAGCTGCGCGAGAGCGAGTTCACGCAGCTCCTCGACGGCTTCTCGCTGGCCGAGTACCTGTTCTTCGACGCGGAGGTCGGCAAGACGATCGGTCCGCTGCAGGGCGCGGACGCCTGGTACATCGCGCGCGTCAACTCGCGCACGCCGGCGCGCCGCAAGATCGACGTCCGGGTCGAGCGCGAGCGCGAGCTGGTGCGCGAGGACTACCTGAACCACCGGTTCCAGGAGTGGGCGCGCGAGGTCATCGCGCGCGCGAAGTTCGAGTGACTCACCGGCTGACCGGGCCGGCGGCGGCCCGGTCCGCGCGGGAGCGCTCCGCGGAACGCGTCGTTTCGGCGGCGCGTTCCCGCGTCTAGAGTGAGCGGCGTGACGGACTCGTCGGTCAGGCAGGGCGACGTCGCGGCGTTGCTCCGCCGCATCTGGGCCGCGGTGCTGCGCTACCGCGCCATGGTCGCGGGCATGCTGGTCTTCGGCTTCCTCGAGGCCGTGTTCACCAAGCTGCCGTTCGTCGTCGTCAGCCCGCTGATGGCGGCGATGCGCGGCGGCGACGTCGCGCCTTCGACCACGTCCGAAGCCGAGGACTGGTTCGTGCCGTGGTTCAACGGCTTCTCGCACGACCTCTGCGCCCTGCTCGGCATCGAGCTCGAGCACCCGGGCATGGAGGTCGTCGTCGCGTGCGCCGTCGTCACGCTCGTCTGCGGCCTGCTCGGCTCCGTGACGATCTACATGGTGCAGACGATCTCGCGCTTCTTCGCGTTCCGGATCGTCGCCGACCTGCGCTGCGAGCTCGCGCGCCACTTCCTGAACCTGCCGCTGCGCTTCTTCGGCCGGCAGCGCATGGGGGAGATGATCAGCCGCGTCACCAACGACACCCAGGTCATGCAGCGCTCGTTCGAGATGGCGACCGACAACGTCGTCGTCGACCCGCTGATGATCGTCGGCAACATGGCGATCCTCGCCTGGTTCGTTCCGGAGGCGATCCTGGTGCTGCTGGTCATGGTGCCGCTGATGGCGATCCCGATGTACCGGCAGGGCAAGAAGGTGCAGAAGCGCAGCACCAAGAGCCTGGCGGCGATGGGCGAGACGACCGAGTCGCTGAGCCAGATCCTGACCGGGATCCGGACCGTCAAGGCGTTCCAGCTCGAGGACGCGCGCATGCGCGACTACGAGGCCAGCACCGCGACCTTCCTCGAGCGCACGCGCCGCATGTTGCGCGCCAAGGGTCGGTCGATCGCGCAGACGTTCGTCGGGTATCAGGCCGGCTCGGCGGTGCTGTTGATCCTGCTCGGCTACGTCGTGCTCGTGCAGCAGGCGGTGCCGTTCCACTACGTCGCGGCGCTGATCGCGCCGCTCGCGACGACCTACCAGCACGTCAAGCGCGTCACCCGCTCCTACCACGTCATCATGGAGTCGGCCGGCGCCCTGTCCGGCATCGAGGCGATCCTGCACACCGCGCCCGACGCGGCGCTGGTCGGCGGCGCGGCGCTCGAGAAGGTGCGCGGCGAGGTCGAGCTGCAGGACGTGCACTTCGCGTACGACGACGCGGCGGTGCTGCGCGGCGTCTCCCTGCGGGCCGAGGCCGGCCAGACGGTGGCGCTGGTCGGACCGTCGGGCAGCGGCAAGTCGACGACGCTGGACCTGCTGCTGCGCTTCCACGACCCGGATCGCGGCAGCATCCTGATCGACGGCCGCGACCTGCGCACGCTGCGCCTGTCGGACTACCGTCGCCACACGGCGGTGGTCAGCCAGCAGCCGTTCCTGTTCAACACGACGCTCCGCGAGAACATCGCCTGCGGCCGGCCGGGCGCCAGCCAGCAGGAGATCGAAGCGGCGGCGCGCGCCGCGAACATCCACGACTTCATCGTCGCGCAGCCGAGCGGCTACGACACGCTCGCCGGGGAGCGCGGCAGCAACCTGTCCGGCGGGCAGATGCAGCGCATCACGATCGCGCGCGCGATCCTGCGCGACCCCGCGATCCTGTTCCTGGACGAAGCGACGTCCGCGCTCGACACCGAGAGCGAGGAGCTCGTGCAGCGCGCGCTCGACGCGCTGCGCAAGGGGCGCACGTCGTTCGTCATCGCGCACCGGCTGTCGACGATCGTCGAGGCCGACCGCATCGTGGTGCTCGACGCCGGCCGCGTCGTCGAGAGCGGCTCGCACGACGAACTGCTCGCGCGGGACGGCGCCTACAAGCGCATGTTCGACCGTCAGATGCGGTCCGACGCGTCCTGACGGCCGCGGCCCGGCCGCGTCAGGCCGGTCCGAGCAGGGCGACGACGGTCGCGCGGATCGCCTCGCCGCGGCCGACGGCGTCGACCTTCTCGCCGGTCTTGCCCTTGACGTTGACGCGGTCCTCGGCGACGGCGAACAGCGCGGCGAGCCGGGCGCGCATGGCGGCGCGCCGCGGCGCGAGCTTGGGCTGCTCGGTCTCGACGACGACGTCGAGGGACCAGACGGCGAGGCCGCGCGCGCGGACCTTCGCCATCGCCTCGCGGCAGAACTCGGCCGAGTCGCGGCCGGCGTTCGCGGCGTCGCGGTCGGAGAACAGGCTGCCGAGGTCGTCGAGGCCCGCGGCCCCGAGCACGGCGTCGCAGGCCGCGTGCAGCACCGCGTCGCCGTCGCTGTGGCCGACCGGGCCGACGTCGCTGTCGAAGGACACGCCGCCGAGCACGCACGGGCGGCCGGGCATCAGGCGGTGCACGTCGATGCCGAGGCCGACGCGCGGCAGGTCGGGGGCGGGAGTCACGGGAAGGGGGTCGGGTCGGTGGCCAGGAGCGCCCGCGCGACCGGCAGGTCGTCGGGCCGGGTGATCTTCAGGTTCTGCGCGGCGCCGGCCACGACCGCGACCTCGACGCCGGCGTGCTCGAGCAGCGAGGC